>CAUVFI010000148.1:0-3417 GCA_963551055.1 uncultured Campylobacter sp.
ATGACGGTTTTTCTGTGGTTCAAAAACAGCTTCAAAAGCTCTATCAGCGTGAAAATCTTCGGCTCTTTACCGTCGATTGCGAGCATTATCACGCCGAAGGTCGCCTCCATCGTGGTTTGCTTAAATAGATTATTCAGCACGATCTCGCTCATCGCGTCGCGCTTAAGCTCGATTACTACGCGAATTCCGTCGCGATCGCTCTCGTCGCGCACCTCGGAGATGCCCTCGATCTGCTTTTCTTTTACGAGATCTGCGATCTGTTCGATCAGGCGGGCTTTATTGGTCTGATACGGCAGCTCGTCGATTACGATGACATCTTTACTAGCTTTTTTTTCGATATGGGTTTTAGCGCGAATTTTAACGCGCCCTCTGCCCGTTTTATACGCCTCGATGATCCCCTTTTTGCCATAGATGATGCCGCCGGTCGGAAAATCGGGGCCCTTGATCTCGCCCATGATCTCCTCTAGGCTTGCGTTTTTATTCTCAAGCAGTATCAAAAGACCGCCTACGAGCTCATCTAGGCTGTGCGGCGGGATATTCGTCGCCATTCCAACGGCGATTCCGCTTGAACCGTTAAGCAGCAAATTCGGCACGCGCGCAGGCAAGACATCGGGCTCGTTTAAGCTCTCGTCATAGTTCGGTACAAAATCGACCGTCTCTTTATCCAGGTCCTTTAGCAGCTCCTCGGCTAGCGGCGTCATACGCGCTTCGGTGTACCTCATCGCCGCCGCTCCGTCGCCGTCGATCGATCCGAAGTTACCTTGACCGTCGACGGAAGGAATTCTCATCGAAAAGCTCTGCGCCATTCGCACGAGCGCATCATAAACGGCGGTATCGCCGTGCGGATGGTATTTACCGATGACGTCGCCTACGATACGGGCGGATTTTTTGTAAGGCTGGCGAGAGCCCACGCCAAGATCGTTCATCGCGTATAAAATTCGCCTATGCACCGGCTTTAGGCCGTCTCTGGCGTCCGGTAGCGCACGACCGATGATAACGCTCATTGAGTAATCAAGATAGCTCGTCTTGATCGATTCTTCGACGTCGATATCGATGATTTCTTGATTTTCAAACATATTTGATTGCATAAATATCCTTTTAAATTTTAAAGCGCGATTATAGCGAATTATTCTTTTGCATTAGCTAAAACCAAGCCGCATACGGGCATAAAGCCACCATCGATCAAGCTCTCGCGCGCTTGCAGCATGCTAAGACCCGAGGTGATGATGTCGTCTACCAGGATTACGGGGAATTTCGGCGGGGTTAAAATTTTAAAATTTCGCTTGTGTTTTAGGCGAAATTCCAAACTCTGCCCCGTGTATTTGACGCGATTTTGCGCGCGCAGGCAGTGAAATTTCGGCTCAATCAGTTCGCTTTTTAGCGCGCGAGCTAAGATCGCCGTGTGCGAATAACCGCTGCGAGCGTCATCATCCAACGGCACGGCGTTAAATTTAAAAATCCCGCCTGTTTTAAACGCTTCGTAATTTTGCGGATTTGCAGAAATTTCGCGCTGCAGATGAAGCGGGAATTTCGCTAAGCTTAAAGAGGCTATGCGCGCAAGCACCGCAGCGCCGTATTCGTGATGTTTAGAAAGTATAAGCTCGCGAATTTCGGAGTAGCCGTAGTAGTAAAACACGCTAAAGCCCTCCACCTGCCGCATACTTAGGCGGCATTCGGCTAAATTTGCGGCGCAGGCGGCGCAGATCGTGCGCAGGCTAAACGCGCCGCAATTTACGCAGCGCATCTAAAGTGTAGAGATTATTTGATCGGCGGATTTTTTGACGATGTCGTCAAGCAGGCTTTGCACGAAAGGATTAAGCGATCTAGCCGTGCGAAGCGCCGTAAATTGGCTCTGATCTTGAGCTACGCGCTTGGTCGTGGTTTTGTTGCCCTGCACTATCGCGATCGCAACCTCGCCTCTTGCGCTCATATTTTCCTTCGAGTAGCCGTTGATCGCTGCCGAGATGCTTCTGATATTTACGGTTACGATATTCGGGCTTGCCGGATCGATCCTTACGCCGCGAGCCTCAAGCTCCGCGCGCAAAGCCTTATCGAACCACGCCGAGAGATTGTTTTTTAAAAGCACTTCATCGACGAGTTTGCCGTCGTTGTCGTTTATAACGGCGATTACCATCTGATTTTCGCGCTGATCGTTGATCGCGTTGATATTTACCGACTTGCCGCTTACGGTCTGATCGGCTTTAGAAAGATACGGATTTAGGCTGATGACGCTGCTAGTTTGCGAGCAGGCGACAAAAAATAGCGCAAATACGCCGAGTAAAAATTTTTTCATTTCGATCCTTTTTTCTGAAATTCGGGCGCATTGTAGCACTAAATTTAAAATTTATAGATTTTTTTGTATCATTGTAAGATCAAAGGAGAAATTTTGCAAGCACTCGCTTTAAAATACAGACCCAAAAGCTTCGAGCAGCTCATCGGTCAAGATGCCGTCGCCAAAAGCCTTGCGCACGCGCTGGATTCGGGCAGGCTGAGCCACGCATATCTTTTCAGCGGACTTCGCGGCAGCGGCAAAACCTCTACGGCTAGGATTTTTGCCAAAGCGCTTTTATGCGATAAAGGCCCCGCCGGCAAGCCGTGCGAGATCTGCGATAACTGCGTAATGGCAAACGAGGGGCGTCACATCGACATCATCGAGATGGACGCCGCCAGCCACCGCAAGATCGACGATATCCGCGAGCTCATCGAGCAGACGAAGTATCATCCTGCAAGCGCGCGCTTTAAAATTTTCATCATCGACGAGGTGCATATGCTCACCAAAGAGGCCTCCAACGCGCTTTTAAAGACGCTTGAGGAGCCGCCTAGCTACGTAAAATTTATCCTTGCGACCACCGATCCGCTCAAGCTTCCAGTCACGGTGCTATCGCGCACGCAGCACTTTCGCTTTAAGCCGATCGCCAAAAGCGCCGTCGTAGCGCATCTAGAGCAAATTTTAAAAACCGAAAACATCGCTTACGAAGAAGGCGCGCTCGAAATTCTAGCGCGCAGCGGCTCGGGCTCGCTACGAGACACGCTTACGCTCCTCGATCAGGCGATTATCTTTAGCCGTGAAGGCATTACCGAGCGCGCGATCGCTGATATGCTGGGCTTGCTCGATCCCGCTAAAATTGGCGAAATTTTAGACGTCGTTCTCCGCCAAGACCGCGCGGGCGCGATCGAGATCATCAAAGAGGTCGAAAACTACAACGCCGAGACGATAATCGACGAGATGATCGCAAATTTAAAGGATAAATTTCTACGCCGCGACGCGAAATTTAGCCTGCTGATGTATGAGCGGTTTTTCCGCATTTTAGCGGGCGCTAAGAGCATGCTCGCCATCAGCCCGGATAATACCTACGCGATCTCTATGATGATTTTTATGATGATGGAGGCGGTAAATCTGCGCGAGATCGACGAGCT
>CAUVFI010000149.1:0-3400 GCA_963551055.1 uncultured Campylobacter sp.
GCGGGCGTCGGCGATGAGCTTTTGATGATCGAGATGCGCTCCCTGCCGCAGATTAGCGGCGGCGCACAGCAGATGAATGAATTTAGCGAAAATCTGATGGTAGATGCGATCGATTTTGCCGCAAAGGCGATAAGCGCAGGCTCAAACGCTTACGAAGAGGCTTTTTTGCCGCTTAAAAAGCCCGATGCGAGCCTAGAGTATAAACCCGAGATCGAGGATGAGGATATTGCGGACTTCATCGACGCAAATTACAAAGACGCCGTTAAAGCGGCGATCAATCAGATGGCAAAGAGCGAGCGCGCTACCGAGCTAAACAAAATCGTAGATCAAATTTTAGCGACCGAGGCCGCGGCGCAAAACGAATGGAGCAAAGAGGTGATCTCCAGCGTCATCGGCAAGTATAAGCGCGGCATCATCCGCACGCAGATCATCGAGGATCGCCGCAGAGCCGACGGACGCGCGCTTGATGAGGTGCGCCCGATCAGTATCGAGACCAATATCCTGCCGTGCGCGCATGGAAGCTGCCTATTTACGCGCGGGCAGACGCAGGCTCTGGTCGTCACTACGCTGGGCGGCGATAGCGACGCGCAGCTAAGCGACAGCCTAACGCAGCTTGAGCCGATCAACGATAAATTTATGTTTAATTACAACTTCCCGGGCTTTTGCGTCGGCGAAGCAAGCCCGCTCAAAAGCCCGGGCAGACGCGAGCTGGGACATGGAAATTTAGCCAAAAGAGCGCTGTATCCGAGCATCGATCTAAACTCGCCGCAGTCTATCCGCGTGGTGAGCGAAATTTTAGAGAGCAACGGCTCAAGCTCGATGGCTTCGGTCTGCGGCGGCGCACTTTCATTGCGCGCAGCGGGCGTGCCTACGCTAAAGCTCGTCGCGGGCGTCGCGATGGGCTTGATTTTTGAGGGTGAAAAACACGCCGTGCTAACCGACATAATGGGGCTTGAGGATCACGACGGCGATATGGATTTTAAGGTCGCGGGCACCTATGAGGGCATCACCGCGCTTCAGATGGATATCAAGCTCGGCGGCATCAGCCTGGAGGTTTTAAAAGAGGCTCTAGCGCAGGCAAAGCAGGCTCGCGCGCATATTTTGGGCATAATGGAGCAGGCGGACGCAGCGATCGTCATAAATGAAAATGTGCTTCCGAAGCTTGAAATTTTTAGCGTCGAGGCGAGCAAAATCCCAGACATCATCGGTCAGGGCGGCAAGGTCATCAAAGAGATTACCGAAAGCTTCGGCGTAAATATCGATCTGGATCGCGAAAAGGGCGAGGTCAAGATCCAAGGCGCAAAATCTGGCGGCGTATCGGGCGCGAAAGAGAAAATTTTATCGATAGTCTCGAATTCTCGCGATTTTCGCAGGCCGCGCGGTGAACGCAAAGAGGTAAAATTTCAGATCGGCGAGGAGTTTGACGGCGTGGTGCAAAGCGTGCTGGATTTCGGCACCTTCATCTCGTTACGAGACGGCGTGGACGGACTGCTGCGTGCTAAATTTATCACGACGCCTTACAAGGCGGGCGACATCGTGCGCGTGCGCGTGACCGAGCAGAAAGGCTCTAAAATTTCACTGGAATTAGCTTAAAATTTTAATAGGAGTATGAGATGCAGCTTAAAAAGATTTTTTTCCCTATCGGCGGCGGCGAGGAGCTAGCCGAGCGCATACACGGAGCGCTGCTAGTGAATAAATTTTTCGGTACGCACATCAACATAATGGCGTGCCAGCTCGATCCTAAGATGATCTACAATGTCCGTATGACGCTAAAAGGCGGCGTGCTGATGGAGGAATTTTTAAAATCTGCAGGCGATGAGATGAGGGCCGAGCGCGAGGAGATCAAGGCGATCTTCGACGCCGAATGCGCCAAGCTGGGCCTAGATCAAAGCGATGACGATCACGTCCCAAATAGCGCCGCTTTGAGACATATGGTGGGCATCCGCTCCGAGCTAGTCGAGAAATACTCCAAATATTGCGATTTAGTACTGGTCTCGGTGCCGCCTACGGGCTCTATCACCGGCACGTTCGAGGCGGCGGTCACCAAAAGCGGCAAGCCTTGCATCGTCATACCGCGCAAGCTGAAGGAGTTTAGGGCGGATAAAATTTTGGTCTCGCTTACCGGCACTGCGGCGTCTGCGCGAGCGCTCGATAATTGGCTGGAGCTTTTGCAGCACGCCAAATCTATCACCGTCATTACCGCAAACCACTATCTTCAAGACGACGTTTCCGAAACGAAGCGCCGCATAAGCGATTATCTGGCTCTGCACGGCATTAAAATCAACGTTTTCGAGGCGTTAAATGTTGAGGGCAAGATCCCGGGACAGGTGCTACTAGAGTATGCCGACGCGGGCGATTTCGACCTTATCGTCGCGGGCTTGCACTCAGACAGCGGCATCAAGGAGATCTTCTTAGGCGGCGCGTCGAAATACTTCCTGCAAAAGACCAAAATTCCGGTATTAATGTAGCTTGAGGCTTAAGTGCCGTGTCGCGGTACATCGCCCGTACTGCGTCTAGGCTTAAGTCGGCTTTTAAGCGCCGCAAGCTAAAGCTTAAATTTAATCGGCTCGCTTTGGCTTTATTAGCCCGTCCGCAAATCTCGCGGTTTGTCATTTTGCAGATGGGTTAAGATTAATTTTTACCGTTAGCTTTGCCGCGTCGCGAAATTCCGCATAAATTTGCACTTGAAATTTCTGTTTGCACGCTAAATTTTAAATTCCAAGGAGCGCAGATGGCGTTTGAAAATACAATCATCACAAAAGATGATGATGAGAAGTATGGATTGAGTGAAATATTTTATAAATATAATCCGCCGTATAAAGAATTTATTAACAAACGAAAATGGACTATTGACAAAAGTAGAAATTATTGGATGTGGTGTCTTTATAACTTTCCTAGTAATGAGTTTGATCATGCTCTTAGTACAGAGACTATTTGGATTCTATATTATAATAATGAATTCCTAGAGGTAATTATGGATTATGAAATTATTATAAACAGAACTTTAAAACCAGAAAAATTTCATAGAATCTGGAAACTTCTAGATTTAAAACCAAATCATGCGCAAAGTCTTAATAAGCAAGATATTTTGTATTTACTAAAAGAAATTTTAGAGGTATATAGAGATCGTGATTTGTTCGGAGAGGAGCCGAACTACACTATGGAACTACAAGATTTAACCGATCGTAAAATCTAGAATTATTAAAATTTTTTGAGGAGGAGAGAGTGGCATTTGAAAATGCAATCATCACCAAAGAGGATGATAAAAAGTATGGATTGAGTAAGATTTACTACAAATATAATCCATACTATGAGACTTTTATTAATGAGTTACGATGGACTATTGATAGGGAGAGAGATTGCTGGGCTTGGTTTCTTTATAGCTTCCCAGGCTATGAAC
>CAUVFI010000150.1:0-3354 GCA_963551055.1 uncultured Campylobacter sp.
AGCTTAGCTCTTACTGGGGCTGCGAATTCCTTCGCATGGGCTGCGGCAGGGCTTGCCGTAACTGGATTTCTTTTCGTAATCACAAACTCAAGCATCAACTCCACCGTGCAAATGCACGTAAGCAACGAATTCCGCGGGCGCGTGCTTAGCTTATACGCGCTATTTTTAATAGGTAGTACGCCATTTGGAGCGCTCATATCGGGCTTTTTTACCGAGCTGCTAGGCGCTCGCGTAGCCCTTGCGATCTGCGGCGCAATTAGCATTTTGCTACTGCTGGCGCTATTTTATGGCTTTAAAATACGGCGCAGGACGCATTTTATCTTTTGAGATAAAGTCTAAGCCAAAAGCTGCATTATCAAAATTAACCTTATTTTTACGATGAAGCCTTAGAATTCCTACCGAAATTTAAAGGTAAGGAGTTTTTATGAATAGACGAAATTTCTTAAAAAGCACCGCCGCGATCGGCACGTTAGCGACATTAAATCTAAATTTAAACGCTAGCGCGGTCACCGGCGGGACGGAAAAGAAAGTCGCCAGCGTCTGCGAGATGTGCTCCTCGCGCTGTCCTATCGAGGTGACCGTCAAAGACGGCCGCGGCGCTCTCATCGAGGGCAACCACAGGTTTGCAAACAAAACCTCCGTCTGCGCTCGCGGTGGAGCGGGCATCAATCAGCTCTACGACGATCAAAGGCTCATTAAGCCGCTCATTCGTGTAGGCGAGCGCGGCGAGGGCAAATTTAAAGAGGCGAGCTGGGATGAGGCGCTTAAAATTTGCGCGCAGAGGCTAGGCGAGATTTCGCAAAAATACGGCCCGCAAAGCGTAGTTTTTACCTCCAAAACGGGCGAGCACCACACTCAGATGATGAATTTCGCCTGTGCATACGGCAGTCCGAATATCTACTCGCACTGGTCCTGTTGCCCGGTCACCTACAATATCGCCGTGCCGCACACCTTCGGCGCTAATATGCAAAGAGACTACGGCGACGCAAAATATATCGTAAATTTCGGCCACAATCTTTTTGAGGGAATCGACATCTCAAAAACCAAAAAGCTCGCAAAAGCCGCAAGTAAAGAAGACGTAAAGCTTTTGGTCCTCGATCCGCGCTTTAGCGTCGTAGCTTCCAAAGCAGACGAGTGGCTTCCGATAAAACCGGGAACCGACGCGGCGTTTTTAATGGCGCTAATTCACGTCTGGCTGCGCGATAACAAATACGACAAAAAATTTATCGAACAATACGCCGTGGGGCTAGAGGAGCTAAAGCAGTCCGTTAAGGATACGACGCCGCTTTGGCAGGAGGCTATCACGGGCATCAAAGCAGACAAGGTAGAGCGCATCGCAAATGAAATTTACGCCGCGGCTCCCGCAGTCGTAATTGACTGGGGGCACAAAACCACGACCGCTAAAGCGGAATATATCCGCACGCGCGCCATCGCAATCGCAAACGCGCTGATGGGAAACGTCGAGAAAAAGGGCGGAATTTACTTCTCTAAAGACTCCAAAACCTTCAACGCGCTTTGCAAAGAGGATCTATTCCCTACCATCTCGAACCCGGATAAAAATTTTAAAATTCCAAAGACCGCGCGTATCGACGGCTGCGGCGAGGAAGGTAGCGAAAATTTCTTCGTGCCGCGCAAACACGGCGTTTTGATGCAGATCGCGCCTACGATTTTAAGCGAAAAACCGTATCCTGTAAAAGGCTGGGTCAGCACGCGCTTTAACCACCTCATCAACGTTGCGGGCGTGGATAAGAGCGTAGAGGCGATCAAAAAGCTAGACTTCGTGCTCGCAATCGACGTGTATATGAGCGACTTCGCGTGCCTAGCCGACGTGATCTTGCCCGAATCCACCTATTTGGAGCGCGACGAGTCGATTCAAAACAAAGGCGGCACCGCGCCGGGATTTGTGATGCGAAATAAAGCCGTCGAGCCGGTGGGCGATACGAAGTGCGGCTATGAAATTTTTAGAGAGCTTGCAAGGGTGATGAAGATCGATAAAGATTATACCTGGAACAACATCGACGAATACCGTATGCAGCAAGCCAAAGGCAACGCCGAGCTGATCGCAAATTTAATCAAAAACGGCTACGTAAGCTACAAGGTGCCGAAGCTGTATTACCGAGAGCCGAAGCTCGTGGCTAAATTTATCGATAAATATCCTGCCGCGGCGGAGTTCGTGGACGAAAACGGCGAGATGAGCTCGCAGATGAAATTTAAAACCCCGAGCGGCAAGATCGAGCTTTTCGCGCCGAAAGTGGAGGAGCTTTTCGCGGGATACGGCTGCTTAAACACCGAGGGAATGGATGTATTCGGCGGACACAAATACTGCCTAATGACCGGCAAGACCGCGCTTCACACCAACGGACACACTCAAAATGTCAAAATTTTAAACGATATGATGAGCGAATCGCCGGTTTGGATCAGCCCTGCTTCTGCAAAAGCGGAGGGGCTAAAGACGGGCGATATCGTGAAGCTCAAAAATAAATTCGGCGAGCAAAAGGCTAAAATTTTCGTCACGCAAGGCATCAGAGACGATTGCCTATTTTTATACCACGGCTTTGGGCACGTAAGCCCGGGGTTAAAGCGCACGAACGGCATAGGCACCAACCAAAGCGTCCTTCTCGATCCCGCTGCGGGTCCTGTGGTAAGCACGATGGTAACCAACGTCGGCGTCGATATAGTTAAAATTTGAAAGGGGCGGTTATGAAAAAACTCATAATGATTCACGACGAAAATTTATGTATAGGTTGCCAAGCCTGTTCGGTTGCGTGCAGGAATGAAAACGGCGTACCGAGCGGCGTTTATAGGCTGCAGGTTCACGGCAAAACAAGCGGCGTTTTTCCAAGCTTAAAGCTAGATTATTCGCGCGCCAGCTGCGTTATGTGCGAGGACAGCCCCTGCGTGGACGTCTGCCCTACGGGAGCGAGCTTTAAAACCAAAGACGGCGTAACGCTCATAGACGAGAGGCTTTGCGTCAGCTGCAAATACTGCATCCTGGCCTGTCCTTACGACGCTAGATTTGTCGATCCTATCACGCACGCTATCGGCAAATGCACCTTTTGCTACACGAACCGCACGAGCAAAGGCTTGCAGCCTGCCTGCGTAAGCGTGTGTCCGACCGACGCTTTGGTTTTCGGCGACGTAAACGACGCGAGCTCTGGGGTAAACAAACTGCTAGCCAAAACGAGCGTAGAATATCCGAAAGCGTATCTAAACACCAAACCGCGCCTAGCGAATATCAAAAACAAAAAAGGAGGACGCTATGAATAATATGTGGGGCGATATGAGCCAATACTCTGAAATTTACTGGCCTTGGCCGATTGCGATTTATCTATTTTTGGCGGGTCTTAGCGCGGG
>CAUVFI010000151.1:0-3330 GCA_963551055.1 uncultured Campylobacter sp.
TTTAAAAATTTCGGCGTATTTTAGCCAAAGCAAGCTAAATTTACCTTTTGTTTTGAAGCGGCAATGGCTACACGGCGTGAAATTTAGCGCGAAGTTAAATTTACGCGGTATAAAATTTAAAGCCCTTGATAAACATAGAATTTTACGCCGCAAGCGGAGCGAAATTTAAACATAGCAAGCAGAGGTGCACTAAATTTTAAAGCTTCCCGTAAGGCGAAATTTATCGCGGCGCAATATATGCCGGGCAATGCGCGCGCTAAATTAAAATTTCATCGCATTCATCGCGGCAAGATGCGTGCGACAGCGCAAATTTAATCAAAATTTCGAAGTTCGATCTTTAGATCGGTACGGATTTTGCTCGGATCAAAGCTCGCAAGCGGCGCATCTAAATGGCCGAAATTATCGCCGGTGGGCAGGAAGTTTTGCAGATAATAAACGCCGCGATAACCCTCGCTGTATAGAATTTGCGCCATCTGCTCGATCTTTGCTTCGTTTAAAAAATCGGCATGCACGGTCGTGCGCACCTCAAATTTAAAATTTCGCCGTAGCAAAAGCCTAAGAGTTTGCAGAAATTTATCGTATAAGCTTGACTTCGTGATGAGCTCAAAATCCTGCCGCGGCGCCTTAAAATCAAGTGCGATATAATCGATCAGCCCTAAGCTTAGCGCCTCTTCGATCTTTTGCGGATTTGAGCCGTTGGTATCTACTTTGAGCAAAAAGCCGCGCCGCTTAACTTCATGTGCCAGCGGGATAAAATCGCTCGCACAGGTGCATTCGCCGCCGCTAAATACGATGCCCTGAAGCTTGCCCGCGCGCGCATCCAAAAAGCGTAGAAACTCTTCGTTTAAAATTTTACCCCGTGAAGTAACGATTTGTGGGTTGTAGCAGTAATTGCAACGCATATTGCAGCCGCAAAACCACGCGATCGCGGCGATGTGATCAGGAAAATCAAGCATCGTAAACGGCGTGATCTCGTAAATCTGCGCGTTACGCAGGTTTAAGGCTTGCGGCGGCTTCGTATGCGTTTGTTGCATTTGGCCGGTAGCGGCGACTAGGCGATCTGCTTTTTGTCTTTTTTCTCTTCAAAAAAGACGCGCTCTTTGTGTTCACCCTTCTTTCCGATATTAAAGCTCTCTACTGGGCGTAAATAGCCCATTACTCTTGTGTAAACGACGCATTTTGTGCGTTTTGCTTCTAACTCTTTTGGAAATTCCATTCTCCATCCTTTCATTAAGATTAAAATTTAAATCGCTATTTAAGCGCCCTTGCTCTGCTTGGCTTTGTATTCCGCGAGCAGCTCCTCGTCGCATTTCGGGCAGTATTCATGCTCGCCGCTGATGTAGCCGTGCTTATGACAGACGCTAAAAATCGGCGTGATCGTGATATAAGGAAGCTTGTAGTTTTGCACTACGCTTTTTACGAGCTGTTTGCACGCCTGAGCCGAGCTGATGCGCTCCTTCATATACAGATGCAGCACCGTGCCGCCGGTATAGGAGCTTTGCAGCTCGTCTTGCATCGCCAGTGCCTCAAACGGATCGCTTCCAAAATTTGCCGGAAGCTGCGTAGAGTTGGTGTAATATATGTTTTTATCAAATCCCGCCTGGATGATATCTGCGTAGCGCTTCTTATCCTCTTTGGCGAAGCGATACGTAGTGCCCTCGGCAGGCGTGGCTTCGAGATTGTATAGGTTGCCCGTCTGTTCCTGAAACGAGCGGATCTTCTCGCGCAGATAATCGACCATTTTAAGAGCAAATTTACGCCCGAAAGGGGTCGTGATATTCTCTTTATCGCTGCTGAAATTTCGGATCATCTCGTTTGCGCCGTTGATACCGATAGTGCTGAAATGGTTGTTAAAGCCCGGCAGATAGCGCTTCGTATATGGATACAAGCCGCGCTCGAACATCTCGGTAACGAATTTTCGCTTCTTTTCAAGCGTCGAGTTAGCAAGCTCTAAAAGCTCATCCAGCCTCGCATACAGCGCCTCTTCGTTATTTTTATACAGATAGCCTAGGCGGGCTAAATTTATCGTTACGACGCCGATGCTTCCCGTCATCTCCGCGCTTCCGAAAAGCCCTCCGCCGCGCTTAAGAAGCTCGCGCAGATCAAGCTGCAAGCGGCAGCACATCGAGCGTACGGCGCCAGGTTTATACGCCTTTGGATTGGGTACGCGCTCGCCCATTTCGTTCGTGATATATTGCGAACCGATAAAATTTTGAAAATAGCTAGAGCCTACCTTAGCGGTGTTTTCAAACACGGCGTCAGCCGCAGGCGTATCCCAATCAAACTCCTCCGTTAAATTTACCGTAGGAATCGGGAAGGTAAACGGCTGACCACACTTATCGCCCGTCGTTAAAACCTCGTAAAATGCTATCACGATGCGGTTCATCTCGGGCTCGAAATCGCCGTAAGTCATCGCCTCAAGCGAGCCCTTGCCGCGCCTTTTAGCCTCAGCCAAAAGCTCCTCGTCGCGTAAATTTTTAAATAGATGCTCGTTGTTATGCGTAGGAATCTGCGTTTTTAGATCATCCGGGCAGGTCATATCGATGGTGACGTTGGTAAACGGGCTCTGACCCCAGCGCGCCGGGACATTTAGGTTGAACACGAAGCTTGTGATCGCCTTTTTGACCTCATCGTCGCTTAATTTATCGCGGAAAACGTATGGCGCTAGATATGTATCAAAGCTACTAAACGCCTGTGCGCCCGCCCATTCGCTCTGTAAAATTCCAAGAAAATTCGCCATCTGATACAGCGCTTCGCGGAAATGCTTCGGCGCCTTGCTCTCGACTCTGCCGCGCACGCCGTTAAAACCCTCGTTTAGAAGCACGCGCAAGCTCCAGCCCGCGCAATACGCCGTAAGGCAGTCCAGATCATGGATATGATAGTCGCCGTTTCGGTGCGCCGCGCCCTCCTCGCGAGAGTAAATTTTATCTAGCCAGTAGTTTGCGATGACCTTACCGGCGGTGTTGTTGATGAGGCCTGCGTTTGAGTAGCTGGTATTGGAATTTGCTAAAATTCGCCAATCCTGCTTGCTGATGTATTCATTGACCGTCTGGGTGCAGTTGATATAAGTCGTATCCTCCTCAAGCCCCAAAATATGCTCACGCTGCATCTTATGCGTGTGGCGGTAGATCATGAAGCTTTTCAAAACGTCGAAATCGCCCGCTTCGAAGAGTTTTTTCTCGATGAGATCCTGAATATCTTCGACGCTTAATTTGTCTTTAAAAACGATCGCGCTCATTACATTATCAAAGACTTTTTCGTCAAACTCGCTACCCACGCTTTTGTAGGCTTTTTTGATAGCATCTTTTATTTTGTAGGATTGAAATTCTT
>CAUVFI010000152.1:0-3315 GCA_963551055.1 uncultured Campylobacter sp.
CTGCGTGCCGCCCTTGGCGCTTAAAATTTCGCCGAATTTACTCATCCCCTCGCCCACGCTGCCTTCGTTCGCGATGATCTTAAGATCCGCCGCGCTTAGCGCCTTGGCCTGCTCTAGGCCGATGTCGCGGTTCGCTTCGATCTGTTTGATCGAAATGAGATAGGTCTGATAGCCCTGATTTTCGCCGATCTCGCGCGCCAGCTCGATCTGCGCATTTACCGGCGCGAGCTCCTTTAGCCTAAGCGCCTCGGCCTCTGCAGAGCCTATCTTTAGCGTGCCCTGCGCCTCTTTGTCCTTCATCTCCAAAAGCGCCGCGGCGGCGAGAAACTGCTTCTCTTTATCGCCCTGCGCTACTAAAATTTGATTTTCCTTGATCGCTTCGGCGTCGCGGATTTTGGCGTTTTTGCGCGCTTCGGCGTCGATCTCGATCTTGCGCTGCTCCTGCTCGGCCTTTACGATCTCCACTTGTTTTTTGATCTCGGCCTGCTTGACGTCGTTTACCCGCACGACCTCCATCGCCTTTTCCTGCGTGATCTTTTGCTGATCCTTGATGAGCTGCTCGGCCTGCTCCTTTGAGATCGCAACCTCTCGCTCGTTTTCGACGGTTTTAAGGCCTACCATCTTATTGGCCTCCTGCTGGCGTACTTCGGTCGCCTGCGCGGCTTCGATCTCCGCGATCTGGGCGAGCTTGGTGTTGTTTGCGACCTCGACGCGGCTTTCCTTTTCGATCTGGGATTTTTTCTTCTCCATGATGTTTAAGATGACCTTGCTGCCGCTGCTATCTCGGATATCCATCAACTCGATGTTTTTAACGGGCTCGATACCCCAGTTTTGCAGCTGCGTCTTTACCGCCTTGGTAAAATCATCTCCGAGCTCGGAGCGGATCTGCAAGATGTCCTCAAGCACGCGGCTCGAAAGGATCGAACGGATCGAGCCTTGAATGATATTTCTAAGCTGATTGTTAAGATCCTCAAAATTATTGACACGTTGCGCAGCTAAATTTGAATCCATAATCCTAAAAAACGCCGTGATATCGACGACGAAAGGAAGCCTGCCTAGATCATACGCCTCGTAATCCTCGATCTTGATGCTAAAAACAGAGACCGGCAAAACGATCTTCGTAACGCCCAGCACCGGCACCCAGCTCGGGAATTCATAATAGCTGTTGCCATTACCGGTATCTTTGCCGTAGCTCGTCGTCTTGCGCGCACTCTGGACAATATGCACTTCATTCGTCTCCACTATACGCCTAAAAAACAGAGGCACGATGATAAAAAGCGCGATTAAAACCCCGACGGCGGCGCCTATCAAATATAAAATTTCACCCATTTTCTCTCCTTTAAAAATGCTAAATTTAAAATGGATTATATAAAAATTTACTTTGAAAAATAATAAATAATCACGGCGACAGCGGTTAAAATTTACGCAATTTTAATGAGGTTTTTTGTAATATCGCGGCATATATTTCAATGCCCTTTAGGAGAAAAAATGAAAAAATTTTTACTACTGCTTTTGGCAGGTGCGCTTTTTGCGAGCGCGGCAGAGCTTAGAACTATCAAGGATATGGACGGAGCTGAGGTCAAAATCCCCGCAAAAGTTGAGCGTATCGCGGCACTCTGGCACTCGAACAATCAAATTTTACTGGCTCTGGGCGGAGCGGATAAGATCGTCGCCACCACCGATAACATCAGCAAAAACGCATGGTTTCTTAAAATTTATCCGCGCCTAGCGCAGATCCCAGTACTGCTAAAAAATAACGACGTAAATTTAGAGGAGCTGATGAGCCGTAACCCCGACGTAGTCATCGTCTCAACCGCACTGGCAGGCGAAAATTTAGCTAAGCAGGGCTTTACCGTTTTAAAGGCGAGCTTTAGCGATTACGAGCAGATGAGGCGCAGCATCAGGATGTGCGGCGATATGCTAGGCGGCGACGCGCCGCAAAGAGCGAAGGATCTGATCGCAAATCTCGATAAAAATATCGCTTTGGTTAGCGGCCGCACCGCAAATTTAAGCCCCGATAAGCGCCCGCGCGTCCTTCACATCGTAGGCGGAACCGATCTTTTAAAGATCGACGGCAAGGGCACGCTGATCGACTCGTGGATAGAGCTGGCCGGCGGAACGAATGCGATCACCGCTACAAAAGGCCCGATGAAAACCATCACCGCCGAGGAAATCATCGCGAGCAACCCGCAGATCATAATCGTGGGCGGCGATCACAACGAAGATGCGGTAGAGAAGATCAAATCAAGCCCGGTTTACAGCGGCACGGATGCGGTCAAAAACGGACGCGTTTACGGCAATCCGCGCGGGGTTTTTAACTGGGATCGATACGGCGCGGATGCGGTACTTCAAATTTTATGGGCGGCCAAAACTATCCAGCCGGAGCTTTTTGCCGACATCGACGTGAAAGCCGAAACGAAGGCGTTTTATAAAAAATTTATGAATTACGAGCTAAGCGATACGGAATTCGGCTATATTTTAAAAGGGCTTAGCCCGGAGGGTAAATAAGACGCAGTACCGAAGCAACGGCATCAGCGCTACACCTAGTAGGCTGCATCTGTGCCGAACGCTCAATCATGTGGCGGATACATCGGCACAGAATGTTTCATTGTGCGGCGGCACATCGGCGCCGAATAGACTGCTACTCTACCAGCGCCGAAACCTCTTTCAACAAATATCGCCAAGCGGGCGTCGATGCCATATACTTCATCAAAGCGGCATCGGCGGCGGACAATGTACCGAGCAAAGAGCGCGCCGAATAAGCGGTGCAAGGCGGAGTAAAATTTAAACCCGCGGCGGGTGAAAAAGGACAAAGCAACGACAAGCAAACAAGGACAAAACAAAGCTGCGAGATAAAATTTAAAGCAAAGGAAGCGGTCATGGAAATTTCATTTTTTACGACGCTTGAGCCTTCTCTAGCGGGCGCTTGGATACCCTCATTTGCGATGGTGCTGATACATTTCGCGTATATGTTTATATACAAAGAGGTCGGCAAGCGCGCCACCGATACCTCGTGGTACACGCTCGCGGACAAGCGAAATGCGATCATAAGCTCGCTGCTGCAAGCAGCGTTGCTCATTTTATCGGTCTTCGTGCCGCTTAAGACGGGCAGCGCGTGGTTTTGGATCGGAGCGGTGATCTACGTAGCGGCTTTTGCGGGCTTCATCAAGGCGTTTTACGACTATACGGCGGCTCCTGCGGACAAAGCCGCACAAGGCGGCATCTACCGCCTATCGCGCAATCCGATGTATTTCTTTTATTTCCTCGGCATGGCGGGCGTTTGCGTCGCTTCGGCGTCGCTGTGGCTACTCATAG
>CAUVFI010000153.1:0-3312 GCA_963551055.1 uncultured Campylobacter sp.
TATTCGCTCCCACTGCACCCACGATAAACGAAATAGCCCCGGCAATAGCAAACTGTGCAGTCCCCAATACCGCCGAAGCTGCGCCCGAGTTGCCGTCCTTATACAGCGCCATCGCAAGCGTTGTGGCGTTAGGTGCAACAAAGCCAAGAGATGAGAGCAGCACGAAAAGCGAAGCCTCAAAGCAGATGAAAGGAAGGCCAAGCATAGCGCATGCGAGCAAAATCAGGCTCGCCACAAGCATCGCTATTAGGCCGAAATTTAATAAAGCTGTGGGTTCGCGATTTTGCACGAGTTTGGCATTTAGTGCCGAAACGAGGGTCATCCCAAGAGCGTTGATGCCAAATATTACGCCAAAGGCATGCTCACCCAGCCCATAATAGCCCAAAAATATAAAGCTAGAGCCCGTGATATAAGCGAAAAGCGCGCTCATCGCAACCGCAAATCCTAGCGTATAGCGCATAAATTCTTTATTTCGCAAGATTATGCCGTATTCGCCAAGCACGCCTTTTACGCTAAGTGTAGCAGTCCCATCTATCTGCACGCTCTCGTCGAGTCCGAAAAATATAAATGCAAAAAGCAAAATTCCAAGTGCGAACAAAATCGCAAAAATCGCTTGCCACGAGAAAAAATCTAGCACAAATCCGCCTAGAGTTGGTGCTAGCATCGGAGCTAGCGAGCCTACGACCATCATCAGCGCAAACATCGCCGCAGCCTCGTGCAGTTCGAATTTATCATTAATTACGGCTCGCGCAAGTACCACTCCAGCGCACCCACCCAAAGCTTGCAAAAATCTAAAAAATATAAACGCGTAAACGCTATCAAAGCTCACGCAAGCAAGCGACGCACATATAAAAAGCAAAATGCCCGCGTATAACGGCTTTTTACGACCAAATTTATCGCTTAGCGGCCCATAAACGAGCTGTCCTAGCGCAAAAGCGATGAAAAAGCTCGCAACCGATAGCTGAGTGTAAAACTCGCTCGTAGCAAAGCTTGCCTTTACCTTTTCTAGCGCGGGCAGATACATATCGGTAGACAAGGGCGCCAGAGCGGACATATAGGCGAGTATAATCACCAGTTTAAATTTAGCGAATTTACTTTGTTTGACCATCGTTTTTCTCAATTATTTTTAGGCAGAGCTCAAACGTGCGCACGAGCGCGTTTAGATCTTTAAATTTTTGCGGCAAGAGCCTGGCGATAAAATATATCGGACGCAGCGCAAGTACCGTAGCCCACGCACTTTGCACTACATCCTGCCCGCCGCTTGAGGCATAGGTGCGAATGCCTGCACGCACCAAACCTTCGCTTAGCCCTTCGCGACACAGATCATAGACAAACAGCAAAAAATCTCGCATTTTGGTTTTTTGCAGATCACCGCGCTCGCCACGATTTTCAAAATCTATAAATTTCATCTCGCCGTTTTTTACTAAAACGTCGCGCAGCGCAGGTCTGCCGTGTATGAAGCCGCGCGAATGCAGCTGTGCTAACGCCGCAGCGTAGCCCTCAATAAGCGCCACGCAAGATGCCTCATCCGAGCTTTTTAGCACCTCGTCCACCGGCGTACCGCCGTCTTTGAGTACGAAAAAGCTCTCGTCTCGCAGCACCAGTTGCGGCACAGGCGCGCCGGCTGCGTACAGGCTCTCGCATTTTAGCGCTTCGTAATCGAAAGCGGCTTTCGGATTTGCTTTAAATATTTTCGTAAGTAATCCGCCGCGGATGCGCAGCTCCGGCTGCTTGAGCCAGTATTTCTCGCCCTCGAAACTAAAGCTCGTGACGCGCTCGCCAGGATGATTTTTTAGAATTTCATTTACGTATTCTTTAAAATTTTGCATTCAATAAATTTAGCGAATTTTTTTTAGAAAGAGCTAAATTTGCAAGTTTTATTTCATAGAGTTTCATCTGTCCGCATAAAATTTATTACATAAATTCGGCGGGGCTAAATTTTAAAACTATCAAGTAGAATTTAATTGCAGTATTGGAATTTTATAGCACAAGAAGCAGCAAAAGCGCATAATTTTAAAATTTAGCAGTTGGATAAAATTTCAGAATTTTACAAAAACTAAGATTTGCGTCAAAAAATTTTAAAACCTAGAAGTGGCGACCCCTACGAGATTCGAACTCGTTTTACCGCCGTGAAAGGGCGATGTCCTAACCGTTAGACGAAGGGGCCACTTAATCTGGTATTAAGATTAAAGGCGGTATTCTACTCAAGACGCACTTAAACCCAACTTAAATTAAGGATTATTTATGAAATGCTCTTTTCTGGCGCCGCTTGCACTTTCGCTTCTGCTCGCAGGCTGCGCTACCACCGCACTCAAGCCCGCTTCTACGCAAGCTGTAAATTTCACCGTCATTTCGCCGCTTACTCGCACTAGTGACGCGGGCTTTATGCGTAAATTTAAGAACCAAACCGAGGTTCAAATTTACGCAAGCGGCATCAGCGTGCTGAGCCTGGTTTTAAAAGGCGATAAAATTTGCATGAACGGCGCGTGCGACGACGAGCTCGTTTTCAATAAAAAATTCTTCGGCACCGAGCACTACCGCGGGCTTCTAGGCGAAATCCTAGACGGCAAACCGATCTTCGGCGGTAGCGGCACGGGCGGCCACTGCTTTGAACAAAGCTTACAAGATGGCTCTATCGATTATAAGGTTTGCCGCGACAAGGACGGTGGCGGAAGATCCATAATCTTCGCCGATGCAAAGCGCGGCGTAAAGATCAAAATCCGCGAACTGCAGTAAATTTTGCGCGGCAGGTGTTTGTAGCGCGCGAAACGCTAGGCGCTAACGAGTAAAATTCTACGCATCTTATGTTTGTAAGCGCGCGGAAATAATGTGCCCAGTAGCCGCCTCAAAACACAGCGCGAGAGGTCAAAATTCCACTACTCGGCGGGGTAGCCGCCCAAGCTGCGCAAACGGCGCGGTTTTATTGACGCTCTGCGCCGGCTCTTTGCGGCGAAATTTGCCAAGCAGCGCGTATGTGCGAAAGAAAAGCGCGCATTTAAATTTAAAAATCCGCGCGCGGCTCGAGTTTATGAAATTTGCCGCACGCGGCATAAAATAAAATTTAGGAGGTAAAATGAAGCGGATCGGAGCGCACGTGAGCGCTAGCGGCGGGGTTTCCAACGCGCCGCTAAACGCCGCAAAGATCGGGGCGGACGCGTTTGCGATGTTCGTCAAAAATCAGCGCAGATGGGACGCGCCGCCGCTTAGCGCGGAGGAGATCGTCGCGTTTAAGGACGCGTTGAAGCAAAGCGGCATCAGCGCGGAGCATGTCTTGGTGCACGACAGCTACCTCATAAATTTGGGCCATCCGCG
>CAUVFI010000154.1:0-3310 GCA_963551055.1 uncultured Campylobacter sp.
TGTAAGTAGAGCCTCCGTAAACCGTGCGGGTGCGGGTCTTTTCGACCACGACTATATCGCGATCAGGCTGCACCGACTGCTGCACATTAGCTCTAGGCGATATTTCAAAGCTCTTCTGCAATTTAGCAGTATCGTAACTTGCAAAGCCGTTGATACCCTTTAGCTCATCTGCACTTGAAATTTCGCGCTTTTGGCGGTATTGCATAAGCATATCCGCCCTACCCGCATCAAGCCCGCCGATCGTCATCAGCTCGTAGCGACTAGCTTCGTTTATGTTGATTTTAGCCGCGGCGAGGCTCACTAAAAGAGCCAAAATCACTAAATTTTTCATGTGTGCTCCTTTGTTGGAAGTTATCAAATTCTAAACCCTCACGATAAATCTTTGATTAACACGCAAGCAAAATTTTGCTACAATTGCCTATCTTATTTCAAAGGATCAACCGATGAACGGAATTTTGCTCCTATGCGACGAACCCGCCGCTTACCAATCCGAGCTAAAAAAACTAGATAAAATTTTATCCATGGGCTTTCACAACGTTTTGCAACTTTGCATCGCTGGCGACAATGCCCTTTTTAGCAGGAGCGAGCTTGAAAAAGCGCTTGCAAACGGGCAGGATGAGCGCGTGCGAAAGGCGGCGATAGAGCGCTTTGCACAGATTTTAGAGCAGTGCAATTTCGTACTGGTTCACGGCGTAGCGGGAGCCGATCTGCGCGAGCTAAATTTACAAATCGCAAAGGATCTAAATATCCCCGTTTGCGGATTTTATCCTAATGAAGTTGCCGCGCGCATCGGCGCACGCTTGATCACCGCAGCAAAAGCGATAAGCTTTGCCAGCGTATATGAGGATAAAATTTCATTTTCCGCGCTAAGACCTGCACAAGATGGCGCAAATTCTAAAAAATCGGAGCTTTGCGGCAAAAATTCTGCCTGCGAAAAGGGCGCAAAATTTCACGACGAAAATTCTGCTTGCCAAAGCGGCGCGATAGAGCTTGATAAAGTCATTGCCGACAAAAGCTACTTCACGGACGCCGCAAACTCCACGCGCTGTGAAATTCTAACCCCGTTGAAATTTGAAAGCAAGCTCTACGCCAAGGCTCGCGCGAACGTTAAAACAGTCGTGCTTCCAGAAAGCGACGACGAGAGAATTCTGCGCGCAGCCGCGATTATAAAACAAAGCGGCGCTGCAAATTTGATCCTTTTAGGGCAGCAAGACGAAGTGCAAAAAAGCGCAAGCAAGCTAGGTCTCGATCTAAGCGGCGTTAAAATTTTAGATCCGCAGACGGATGCGAGCTTAGAAAAATTTGCGCGCGATCTTTATGAGCTTCGCAAGGCAAAGGGTATGAGCGAGGCACAGGCGCGCGATTTAGTGCGCGATCGCACCTACTTCGGCACGATGCTCGTGTATGAAGGGCTAGCCGATGCGATGGTAAGCGGTGCCGGCACGACTACTGCGGAGACGATCCGCCCCGCGCTTCAGATCATCAAGACAAAACCGGGCATCGCGAGCGTTAGCGGCGCGTTTATAATGTGCCTGGATACACAGGCTCTGCTTTTTGCCGACTGCGCCGTAGCGCCGAGCCCGAGCGCAGAGTATCTGGCAGGTATCGCGATTTCAAGCGCCGCGACCGCAAAGGCGTTCGGGCTTGAGCCGCGTGTGGCGATGTTGAGCTACTCTAGCGGCGATAGCGGCAGCGGCGATAGCGTGGAATTTATCAAAACGGCGACGCAAAAAGCGCGCGAAAAGGCGCCCGAGCTTTTTATCGACGGGCCGCTGCAATTCGATGCCGCAGTCGATGCGACGGTTGCTAAGAAAAAAATGCCCGGCTCCGCGGTCGCAGGGCGCGCGAACGTATTTATCTTCCCCGATCTTAACTGCGGAAATATCTGTTATAAGGCCGTGCAGCGCACCGCAGGCGCCGTGGCGATCGGGCCCATTTTACAGGGCTTAAAAAAGCCGGTAAACGATCTAAGCCGCGGCTGCAAGGTCGCCGATATCGTAAACACGATACTTATCAGCGCCATTCAAGCAGGAGAGAATTAATGGATATCCTAGTCATAAATTCCGGCTCGAGCTCGGTTAAATTTAAATTCCACGATATGCTAAATCACGCCTGCATCGCAAGTGGGCTCATCGAGGAGATCGGCTCGACGCACGCAAGCGGAAGCATCAATTGCGCCAACGGACGAAGCATAAAGGTTGAAAACGAGCAAATTCCAAATCACGAAACCGCGATTGCGATTGCGATTGATCTTTTAAAACAAAGCGGAGTAATCAACGATCTAACTCAAGTAGGCGGCATCGGGCATAGAATAGTCCAAGGTGCGGATTATTTCGACGCTCCTGCACTCATAGATGAGGACGTAATGGCTAAAATCGCCGAGCTTGCGCCGCTTGCACCACTACACAATCCTGCAAATTTAGCGGGCATCAAATCCTGCCTAAAGATCGCTCCTAAAATTCCAAACGTCGCGGTTTTCGATACGATATTTCATCAAAGCATCCCGCCTTATGCGTATATGTACGCGCTGCCGTATGAATTCTACGAAAAATACAAAGTTCGTCGCTACGGCGCGCACGGCACGTCGCATTGGTTCGTCTCGACGATGGGAGCGAAATTTTTGCGTAAAAAATACGAAAACTTCAACGCCATTACGCTACATCTTGGCAACGGCTCTAGCGTGAGCGCCATAGAAAACGGCAAGTGCATCGACACCTCAATGGGGCTAACGCCGCTTGAGGGGATCATCATGGGCACCAGATGTGGCTCGATCGATCCCGCTATCATCCCATACATCGAGCGCGTCGCGGGCTACAACGCGCAGGATATGGACGTTATAATGAACAAAAAAAGCGGACTGCTCGGCATCTGCGGCGCAAGCGATCTGCGAAAGGTATATGAAAAGATGGAAGGCGGCGAGCCGCGCGCGAAACTTGCGTTTGAGATGCTCGTTTACAGCGTCGTTAAGATGATCGGAGCGTATTATGCCGTGCTCGGGCGCGTGGACGCTTTGATCTTTACCGGCGGTATCGGCGAGAATGCGCCGCATTTTAGACAAAATGTCTGCGAGAAGCTCGCTCATATCGGCATCGAAATCGATGCGACAAAAAACGCAAAAAATACCGGCTCGATTAGAAATTTAAGCGCGGTAGATAGCAAAATCAAAACGCTCGTAATCCCTACCAACGAGGAGCTGGCGATCGCCGAAGCTACGGTCGATACGATCAACAAAAACTCCGCGCAGATCGACTATCAGAAATACTCGGAATTTTAAATTCTATCTAGTGAGGTTCTGCGGTTATTTTGCGAG
>CAUVFI010000155.1:0-3307 GCA_963551055.1 uncultured Campylobacter sp.
TTCTACTGCGCCCATATATGGGACGAATGGGCTTTAAGCTGTGGTATTTCGTGCTATTGCGCTTCGTGGCGCCAGTCGCGATCGTAGTGATAGCACTCAATCAGCTAAAAATTTTAAATTTTTAAATTTTGCAAAGCGGATGGATAGCATGGAAGTTAAAATTTGGCGCTGAAGCAGTCTAAAAGCAACGCGCCAAATTTCATAGCGAACTTGCGGCGATCCGTTAGCATTGCGGCAATAGTTTAAAATTTTATGTTTAGATAGAGGAAGATCAAAGTATGTAGCGGCAATCAGCTTTCAGTGCGACCGCGGCAACCTGCATGGCGATAGGTGCGCGCGGCAAAGGCGCCGTAGCGTAGCCGCGTCTAATCACGCTGTGGAATTTTAAAATTCTAAATCGAGACGGTCGGTGCACAGCCGCCACGATAGTTTATGACGCGACCTACGCAATCTGCTGCGGAAACGGCGCGTAAAATTTTGTGGTGACCCGCGCGACATCACGCTTGGAATTTTAAAATTCCGCAGCTTTAAAATTTAAAAATCATCGGAGCGAAAATGAACGATAAATTTAGCAAAATCGGCTTCATACTTGCCGTCGCAGGCGGCGCGGTGGGGCTTGGCAACGCATGGAAATTCCCCACCCTCGTGGGTCAAAACGGCGGCAGCGCCTTCGTGCTTTTATACCTCGCGCTCACGCTGGGCGTGGGTTTTAGCATATTTTTAGCCGAGATGGCGCTAGGCAGGCTAAGCGGGAGGGATCTGCCGAGCGCATACGAGACGCTGGCGCCGCGCGGCGGACGAAAATGGCGCGCAGCAGGCGTTTTCATCGCGGGCGGCATGCTGGTGCTGTCCTTTTACCTCGTCATCCTCGGCTGGGTGATCCGCTACATATTTTTGGGCTTTTCTCCGCTGCCCGCAACCGCCGAGGAAGCGGGCGCCGTCTTTGACGATCTCATCTCGCATTCGCTAGCCACGAGCCTGGGCTTTTACGCGCTTGCGCTCGTGCTGACGCTATCTGTCGTCGCGCGCGGCATCAAAAGCGGTATCGAGCGGCTCAACGTCGTGATGATGCCGCTGCTTTTCGTGCTGCTGCTCGCGATGCTTGCGTATGCGTGCACGATGCAGGGATTCGGCGCGGCGGCGAAATTTCTTTTCTACCCAGACTTCGGCAAAATCACCGTTAACTCCGTCCTCTCCGCGCTCGGGCTCGCGCTCTTTACCCTGTGCGTGGGCGTCGGTTGTATCGCGGCATACGCAGCGTCTCTTGGCGAGGGAGTGCGGCTCGTGCGAAGCTCGGTAAACATCGTATTTATCAACATCGCGATCGGGCTGATGATGGGGCTCATCGTCTTTACCTTCATCTTCGAATTCCGAGCCGATCCCGCGCAGGGTGCGGGGCTCGTGTTCGTCTCGCTCACTACGATGTTTGCAAAAATGGGGCTAGCGGGGCAGGTGCTTGAAGTCGCGTTTTTCGTCTCGCTCTTTTTCGCGGGGATCACGAGCGCGGTTTCGATGATCGAGCCCTTCGTCTTCTATCTCATCGGCAGATTTAAAATTTCGCGCCTACGCGCAGTCTGCATCTCGGGGTGCGTCATAGCGGCGCTAGGCGCATGCTCGCTGCTATCGATGCACGCGGATTATGCGAGCAGGTTTAAGCTTTTCGGCGCGAGCTTTTTTGACTGCTTGGACTTCGTAAGCTCAAACGTCATGCTGCCTCTGGGCGCGCTAACCTCGGCGATCTTCGTGGGCTTTGTGATGGATGCACAGCGTCTGCGCGGGCTTTTTGGCGCCGATATGGGCGAGCTGGGATTTAAAATTTGGTACTTTTCGCTGCGCTTCGTAGCGCCCGTCGCAATCGTTATCATAATGGCAAATCTGCTGTTTTTCGGCGGGAAGTAGGAAGCGATTCGGTTAAATTTAAGGCGGCACGATTTAAATTTAACCCTCTTTGGGCGAGCTAAATTTAAACGTTAACATCGTAGCCCGTTAGGCTCGTATTTTTAACTAGCGTTTTGCTAAAGGAGCAAATTTTGAAAGCGCTTAAATTTCTATCCAAAGCCCTAATCGCCGCGCTCGGCATTTGTGTGATCGTCGGCACGCTTAATTACAGCGGGTTTAGCTTCAGCGATCTAAAATGGCTTAGTAAAGATGAGATGGTACAAAATTTCGTACAGGAAGAATTTAATGATTGCGTATATTACCATTATGATATATTTTATGCTCCTGATAAAAATTTAAGCTTCAATGAACTTATTTATACATTAGACAAAATATTTAAAAAGCATATGGATACTAAGACTTTTAGCCTATTTGATGATTTAAACTCAACTATTGGTTTAAATAAAATTACGAATAAAAAAATATCAAATAAAACTGTTCCTTGGAATTTTGTCGATTTTGTCCATCATCATACAGATAGAAATGTTGATATAAATGGCAACTACTCATATACGCCATTTGAAGGCAATAAAAAGATAAACTATGATCTCAATCAAACCCTTATATTTACTTGCAAAGGTGGTATGTATGGTTCCGATAGCTTCAGTATAAAAGAATGCAAAAATATTACCTTTTTTGAAAGAGCGCTAGGAAAGAATAGATATTGCATATATTATGAGGGGATTAAGTATATGAGCTATAAGTTTCAACCATCTGAAAAGACAAAAAATCCAGATTACGAATTTGATATGGTTTATAACCGCATAAACCAATATTTGCAAGGCGTTAAAGAATGTGTGCCGTATAGTAATACCAACTTTATACACTCGTGCGAATTTTATATAGATAACCACGGAAACAGGTATTACGGGAATTTTTATCTGATATATAGTTTAATAAAAACGATGTTTTTATCTTAACCGAGAATTTAGAAATAATAAAACATCCTAGCTCCGTGCATAGCAAAGCGTAAAATTCCTCATAAAATTTTATGCTTTACATCTTGCGAATGGATTTTTACAAAAGCAAAATTCTGTCTGGCGGTATCGCATCTTGTGATGCGAGCGCAAAACGTTTAGTAAATATCGCAATAAATTTAAACTTGTCATGATGAAATTTGAAAGAAAAGACGCGGCGCCTTCAAAGCGTATACGAAGCTACGTGGCGGTATTTGCGGCAAGCGGTGTAAGCCATGCCGCTAAATTTGAAGCGAAATTTCAGAATAAGGCTAAATTTAATAAAATTTAGCCGTTCATTATCGATAGCAGCTCGGTGTTGTCTTTGGTTTTTAGCATCTTGGCGTATAAAAATTTTAGCGCCTCGACGTCGTCCATCGTCGAGATCGCCGAGCGCAGCGCCCAGATCTTTT
>CAUVFI010000156.1:0-3300 GCA_963551055.1 uncultured Campylobacter sp.
CTCATTTTAGAGGCGATCAAATCGGGCAAGATTTACCGATATTTTGAGGACTATACGCGAGGCAAAGCTTGAAGAATACTATAAAAGAAATTGAAATTGCCGAAAATCCTGCCTTTTTAAAGGAACAGCTAATTAGCTATTTGGGTAATAAACGCGCAATATTAAACGAAATTTTAAACGTGCTTTGCGAGATAAAGAGCGAACTAAAAAAACAAAAGATAAGTTTTGTAGACGTTTTTAGTGGTTCAGGCGTGGTTGCAAGAGCAGCCAAAGCATACTCGAGCCTCGTTGTTGCAAACGACTTAGAGGATTATTCGCGCGTGATAAACTCATGCTATCTTTCAAATTTCACGCCAGAGCTCAAAGAGCAAATCGACAAAAGTTTTAAGCAAATTTTAGAAAAATTTAAACCCAGCGAGAGCTTTATAAGCGAACTTTACGCTCCAAAAGATGACGCCAATATAAAACACGGCGAGAGAGTATTTTATTCTCGTGAAAATGCGCTAATAATCGGTGGTTTGCGTAAAGCAATAGAAGAAATAGATCTAGATTTTAGGCATTTTTTTATAGCGCCTCTGCTCAGCGAGGCTAGCATCCATTCAAATACAGGTGGTGTATTTAAGGGCTTTTACAAAGACAAGAATGGTGTAGGAAAATTCGGCGGTAGCGGAGAAAATGCGTTAAATAGAATTTTAGGTAAAATTACTCTTCAAAAACCAATTTTTTCAAATTTTACGAGCAAATTTGAAGTTTATCAGCAAGATGCCTTAAAGCTAGCGAATATTTTATCCCCTTTGGATATCGCTTACTTTGACCCGCCGTATAACCAGCACCCTTATGGCTCAAACTATTTTATGCTAAATTTAATCACAAATTTTAAGGCTCCCGACCCTAAAAATTTAAGCGAGGTATCGGGCATACCAAACGACTGGAATCGCTCGAATTTTAATAAAAAGGCAAAAGCAGCAGATGAATTTTTTGCCTTATTGTCTAAATTTCCGGCTAAATATTTAGTCATCTCTTTTAATTCGGAAGGATTTATCAGTGAGGCGGAGTTTCTTTTAAATTTATCAAAAATCGGCAAAGTCATAAAACACGGAATCCGCTATCCAACTTACCGCGCAAGCAGAAATTTAAATAACAGGGCGCTTTACGTAACCGAATACATCTATATCGTAAAAAAGGTTTAAAGTGGCAAATAGTGATGATCTAAGGAAAAATGTAAATCAGCATAAACCCAAAAATACCGAGTCCAAATTTGACGATAAAAATATAGCGCAGGCCATGCAAAAAACTATTGATTATATAGAAAATAGATTTGGTCAAATTCCAAATTTTAACGGTTTTTACCTTGAATTTAGCGGAAGATTGTCGTTAAAAGGAATGATGGAAAATATAAAAAACGGTAGCATCAGAAAACAGTTTGATACAACATGGGAAGACAATACTATCATGCCTGATGGGGGCTTTTTGATGCTAAAAAAACAAGGCGACACAAAATATCAAAAACTCCTTCTAGCGGCAGAAGTTAAAAGACAAGGCACAAATGATAAACGCGCTAAAGAAGGGTTAAAAAAGCAAGCTAGGGGTAATGCAATAGAGCGCCTAGGCAAAAATTTAATCGGCATAAGAGCTATGATGAACCACGAAGACATAACGCCTTTCGTATGTTTTGGTAGCGGTGACGACTTTAATGAAAATGACGCTAGCACAAAAAACGTATTTTCAAAACTTAGTACAATGAACGAATTTTACTACCTCAACAAAACTTATATTTTTAAGCTAGACGGCAACAGCGAGCACAATAAATTTTCTCCCGTAAGTATGTATTTTCGAAAAGAGGAGTGGAGTGCAAACGAGATGTTTGAAATAATGAAAGAGATCGCAGAGACTAGTTTGCGATATTATATTTTTTAGGCGAAAAATGAGTGTTTTAATTAAAATTTGCGGTATCAAAACATCTGAAGAAGCATGCGCTGTGGCAGGTCTAGACGTAAATTTTTTAGGCGTGATATTCGTGTCAAGCTCCAAACGCCGAGTTAGCGTAGAAACAGCGCGCGAGATCGCGTATATCGCGCACCAAAGCGGCGCAAAGTGCGTGGGCGTCTTTGCTTTGAGCTCCGAAAAACACGGCACCGCCGCGTGTGAATGTAAAAATTTTAGCGGCAAAACTCGCGGCGAAGAAATTTGTGAAAATAAAATTTACGCGGGCACTAGCGGAAGCGTAGAATTTTATGAAGCCGCGGAATTCTGCGAAAAGCAGCGCGAGGATTTGAGCGTAAATTTAAACGCAAACCCTGACGCACCTGCTTCGATAAAAGATCTAAATTCTGAAATTTTAGATACGGAAGCTTTAAACGAGGAGCAAATTTTAAAAATTTGCAGCCTTTGCGAGCTAGACTGCGCTCAGATTTATGGACACATAAGCGCGGACTTTAAAACGCGCCTCAACGCAGCGGACATCGAGGCGTGGCAGGTGCTAAGCATTGGCGCTGAGATGCCGCCTCTTGGGGGTTTGAGCTGCGATCGGATCTTATTTGACGCCAAAGGAGCGAACCTGGGCGGCAACGGCGTGAGCTTCGACTGGGATCTGTTGAGACGCGCAGGGCTTAGCTGCGAAGGACAATACGGCGTGGCGCGCGATGAAAAATACTGCGCGGGCAGCGCAACTCAAAACATAGACGGCACAAAATACGACTCGGCTAGCGGGCGCTGCGATACGCAAAATGATGCAGTAAGTGACGAAAAAAAATGCTATGTAATGGGCGCGGCTCAAGGCTCAGACAGCGCAAGGAGCCATCTTAAACACAGCGCGATCTGTAGCGGATATAGCGAGGGGAATTTAAAGCGCGATAAAAACGGCGACTGCAACAATTCTTGCGTGGAGCATAGCGAAAACGGAAATTTGAAGCTCAAGAGAGTAAGCAACATGTGCTGTGCCTCTAATAGCAATGAAGTGAGAAAACGCGCACATGATATTGTTATTAGATCGGGCAATACAACACAAGAAACGAGTGCCGATCGTCGCGCCGCAAAGAATGACGATGGGTGCAAATTTAGTGCGTGTGCTACCGCTAGGCTGAGTGGTGTAAGACCCACAAGTGAAGGCGTCAATGATCAAGGCGCAAGCGACTATGAGGCGAGCGCGCCAAATATTTCAAATGACGGCGGCGAAGTAGGCAAGCTGGGTGCCACAAAAAATGATAATGCGGATAAACATAGCGCTGCTGCTAAAAACGGTGCGATCTCTTTCATTCTTGCAGGCGGCATCGGCGCGCAAAATATCCGTGAGGCACTCGC
>CAUVFI010000157.1:0-3292 GCA_963551055.1 uncultured Campylobacter sp.
CTCATCAGCCCCATAATCACCTCTTTGCGCAGCAGATCCTCTTCATTTAGCAAAATGCCCTTGCAATACGGCAGCCTGCCTGCATCGATCGCAGCTTCATACGCGTCCATATCTTTGAAATTTTGCGCGTAGTGGCGTGCGCCCTCGCCGATGCTGGTTAGCCCGATGCCGATCAGATCGGCGCCGCCCTTGGTCGTATAGCCTTGGAAATTACGGTGCAGCGAGCCGTTTTTAAGCGCGGCATGAAGCTCGTCTGCGGGCTTTGAGTAGTGATCCATACCGATCATCTCATATCCGTTCGCGCTCAAAAAATCGTGCGTAAATTTTAAAATTTCAAGCTTCACTTTAGGCTCCGGCAAGGTCGTTTCGTCAAATTTACGCATAGATTTTTTGATCCACGGCACGTGCGCGTAATTAAAGATCGCAAAGCGGTCCGGATCAAGCGAAAGCGCAAGCTCCAGCGTGCGCCTAAAGCTAGCTAGGCTCTGATACGGAAGACCGTAAATGAGATCCATATTTATCGATTTTATTCCCCTCTCGCGCGCCATGGCTATGACGTCCCTCGTAAGCTCGAAAGGCTGGATGCGGTGGATCTCCTTTTGCACGCGCTCGTCGAAGTCCTGCACGCCGTAGCTTATGCGGTTAAAGCCGTTTGAAACGAGCACGTCAAGCTGCTCGGCGTTTAAAAACCGCGGATCGATCTCGCAGCTGATCTCGGCTTCGGAGCTAAAATTTGTAAAATATTTTTTGATATTTTTTATGTGGCGCGCGAGCTGTTCGGCGCTAAAATACGTAGGCGTGCCGCCGCCGAAGTGCATCTGCACGATCTGGCGCGAGCCGTCCACGACGCCGCTTAAAATTTGCATTTCGCGCTCGATATAGTCCAAATACCGATCCATCTTGTCGCGCTTGCCGGTGTAGATTACGTTGCAGCCGCAAAAATAACAGGCGGAGCGGCAAAACGGCATGTGAAAGTAAAGCGACAGCGGCGTGGAGCTTTTTTGATTTTTTAGCTCGTTCAAATATCCGTCGTAGCTGAAGTTCTCGCTAAATTCCAAAGCGGTCGGATAGCTCGTGTAGCGGGGTCCGGGACGCGAAAATTTCGCGTAAGCGTCGAAATCTATGCTATTCACGGCTGTCCGCCTTGGTTTTGATAAGCTCTTCGATGTCGATGAAAAGGTTCGGATGCAAGCTTTTTACGCGCGAAACGACGGCATCGACGTCCAAGCTTAATCTTTTCGCATTCGGATTTGCGCCCGTGAGCCTTCTGATCTCGTCCATACACACGATCCACGCGTCACCGAAATCCACCGGCGTATGCTGCAAAATCGAGCGCTCAAGCTTGAGATTAAAATTTTCCTGCATCGCGTTTTTGGTCGCAGCGATGAGATTTGCAAGCGATTTTATCGAGATCATCGTGTGCACTTCGTTATTTTCGTCGATGCCGAACCACGGCTCCTCGTCGCTCCACGAGCCGCTTTTTAGAGTGAGTTTTTTCTCGTTGTCTTCGCCCTGCGAAATTTCAAAAACCGTCCTTTTCGAGCTATCCAGCCCGAAAAATTCGCTCGCTTTGTCGATCTTTTTTAGCGCTTTATCTTTTTCTTCCATGCGTTCTCCTAAAATTTATCTTTTTTGATCCAGCCAGACCATGACGCCCTTTTGCGCGTGCAGGCGATTTTCCGCCTCTGCAAAAATTTCATCCGCATGCGCTTCAAACACAGCCTCGCTCACCTCGTATCCGCGGTACGCCGGCAGGCAGTGCAAAAAGATCGCGTTTTTTTCAGCCAGAGCCATTAATCTTTCATCCACGCAAAAGCCTGCAAAATCGCGAATTCTTTGCTCTTTTTCGGCCTCTTGCCCCATCGAGACCCAGGTATCGGTCGTCACGACGTTTGCGCCCGCTACGGCTTCTTTTATATCGTTCGTTATTAAAATTTTAGCGCCTGAAATTTTAGCATTTTGCCGCGCCTGCGCCAGTATCTGAGGATCGGCCTCATAGCCCACGGGCGTCGCCACTCGCAGCTCAAATCCAAGCTTGCTAGCAAGCATCAGCCACGAGTGAGCCATATTGTTACCGTCACCCACGTACGCGGCTTTTATATTTGGAATTTGAGTGCCGCGCTCCACGATCGTCATTAAATCCGCCATTAGCTGCACGGGATGAAATTTATCGCTTAGCCCGTTTATCACCGGCACGCGGCTAAATTCCGCAAGCTCTATGAGCGTCTCGTGGCGATTTACGCGCGCCATGATTAGATCGCACATTCGCGAAATCACGCGCGCAGTGTCTTTGACCTGCTCGCCACGCCCGAGCTGGATGTCGCGACTGCTCAAAAACAGCGCGTGTCCGCCAAGCTCATTCATCCCCACGTCAAAGCTCACGCGCGTCCTGGTCGAGCTTTTTTCAAATATCATCGCTAGTTTTTGATCTTTCAAATATGGCTTGAAATTTCGCGCTTTAGCCTCTTTCCTTATCTCAAACGCTAAATTTAAAATTTCGATTATCTCATCTTTGCTAAAATCGTTTAACGTAAGAAAGTGCCTCATATCGCTCCTTTTTGGTTAAATTTTACACTGTTTTCGCTTACGTAGCGTTTTATTCGGCTTTAAATTTTAAAATTTGCGCTACGTGCCGCGAAGTAAATTTCAAAGAACCAAGTCTCGCCGCTGCCGTAAAATTTTAAAATTCCAAAATTCTTAAAATTTTATCTGCGCGAGTTTAAAATTTCCGCGATCTCTTTAGCGTGATAGGTGATGATCATATCCGCGCCGGCGCGCCTTATGCCTATCATCGTCTCCATCATCACGCGCTCATAATCGATCACGCCCGCTTTTTTACCCGCCTGCAAAAGCGAGTATTCGCCGCTTACGTTATACGCACAGATCGGCAGCAGCGTGCGCTCTCTAAGGTCTCTGATTAGATCCAGATACGCAAGCGCGGGCTTTATCATCAAGATATCCGCTCCCTGCGCCTCGTCTTGCAGGCTTTCGTTGATCGCCTCAAATCTATTTGCGGGATCCATCTGATAGCTGCTGCGATCACCGAAACTCGGTGCGCTCTCCGCTACGTCGCGAAACGGCCCGTAATAGCCGCTGGCAAACTTCGTCGAATACGCCATAATCGGTAAATTTTCAAATCCGCCGCGATCGAGCGCCTCTCGCAGAGTTGCGATAATACCGTCCATCATACCACTAGGCGCGATCATATCTGCGCCTGCTTTGGCGTGGATGAGCGCCTGCTGCGCCGAAATTTCAAGCGTCGCGTCGTTATCCACCGTCTGATGCACATGAT
>CAUVFI010000158.1:0-3285 GCA_963551055.1 uncultured Campylobacter sp.
GCCTATCATAACTCAAAAGGCGGCTACGGCGGCGGTATCGCAGGCTACGAGACTATCCCCAACGGCACGAGGCTTTATGAGCCGGGCAGAAGCTTTTGGGCGAAATTTAAAGTGCATTTTTAAGGCCTAGATCGTCCGGATTTGGCGCGTTTTAGATTTTGTATTGGATTGGGCGACACCCCATTTCGGCGCACTGCGCAAGGACTGTGCGAGCTTGCAAACAGACGCTAAAGTATAGATAAAATTTGCAAGTGCCTTGAGCGGCCGAGCTCGCGCTAAATTTGTACGGCTAGGCGCGGCTTTTGTCGTCCAAGCTTTTTTTCCGCACGGCGTCGAAGCCTCGGTGCGGCCCGCGGCGGATATGATACTTATTCGGGCGTGATCTCACGCGACAAGCGCCGGCACAGAAGGCGGTTGTGCGATTTGAGATGAAATTTGGCCCGCAGATCAGCTTAAAGCTTTGTACAAAAAGGCGGTTTCGCGGCGCCTGATCCGTCGGCATCGTTTCGGTTCGTCGGGCTTGCCTGCGCGCAGCGGGCGAGCGGTAAAATTTAATGAGCTTTAAGCGGCGGCGCTATAAAAGGGCGCGTCCATCAAATTTAAGGGCGGCAAATGGATCAAGGCAGGCTTGAGGAACTAAAAAGGCTATTACAAAAGCGGCATCAAGAGCCGAAGCGGGGCTTGGAACAAAATTCTGACGGCGAAAATTTTAAGGCCCCAAATTCTGAAATCCAGAATTCCGAAGCTTCAAATTTTGAATCCCTGAATTCTAGAGCTACAAATTCCGAAGCTTCAAATTTTGAAACCCTAAATTCCGACCCTGGCGCTTTAAATTTAGAAGCCGAAGCGGATCAGAATTCCGCCTGTGTAAACAACATAGAGCAGCAAAATTTTATATCCGATGATAGCGGCTCTTTGCAGCAGAATTCCAAGGCTAGAGATTACGACAAAGAGCCGATAGTTATCAAAAATTATGAAAAATTTTTTGTATATTCGTTTTTAGTCCTATTATTGCCGATCTCTACGCTACATACATTTTTAATTATAGATTTTATAAAGTATGAAGATATTGATATAGTTCGGTATTTTGCTATTTTATTCATTATTTTACTATCTACGGTTATAATATCCATATTTACCGTAATCCGCCCTAGACAAGAGATAAAATTTACAAACAAGTATATAGAATTTATTAGCGACGACTTAGTTGAAAAACGCTGCGAAATTGACGAAAACGCTTTATCTTTAAATTTCTCTATCGGAATTTTGACAAGTTCATATGAGATAGGAAAATCTGAAAAGATATTTTTGTACTTTATCGCTATTTTTATGTGCGTAACATGGTGGAATATATTTTTTATAGCAGTATTTTTTACATATTTATTCGGATTTTTATTAAATTTAATACTTTATCTGTTTATAAATAGGAATTTAAAAGGGTTTAGGGCTCTGCCATTTATTAGGATCGCACGCCCCTCATATATGGCAGATGGTTTAGGAACAAGCCCGTTTATCCAAGATATTATCTCGTTTATCTCTATAATCAAAAAATTTATGATGAAATTAAAGGATATTTTTTACGAAAAAGCGTAAATATAAATAACGTTAAGAAAGATTATTTGTTTATCTAATGAGGAGGATAAAATGACGAGGGAAGAGGTCGCTAAGAAAGAAGTCAGGCAACGCGTATAAAAGTCTTTTGTCAAATTAAGCTATTATAAATTTATATCTATTTTTAAAAAAGGGCTTGAAATAATGGAAAATTATAATGAACAAAAAACTAGAGATTACGACAAAAATCCGATAATAATAAAAGACTATGCTTTTTACGACTATATGAAATATTCCACGATTGCTACGCTTATAGGATGCTTATTCTTCATCTCGGTCGTTACCGTAGTAAACCCCATTGAGCCTAAAAATTTTAGACTACTCCCTTTCGCTTTGGTAATGTTTTTTATCAGGCGAAAGCAACAAAAGGGCGTCTATTTTGTATTTAACGATTCGGATATCAAATATTACAAAGAAGATAAAATTTACAAATCTTTGAAACTTGAACAAATCGGCGCCGTTGCGATCAGTTTTGATCCGCGCTGGGACCGGCGGCAGAGGATAAGCATACCTGAAATGATGTTTTTGTCGCTTTGGCCTTTGGGCGCATACGTTATGCGCGGAATGCATGCGATGATCGCGCTAATTTCGATGATAGCAATTAGCCTATTCGGAGCGGGTATATTGATGCATCTTAAAAATGGCAGTTTCAGATGCTTAGGCATCTATGACCGGCTTGTGATATACGGCGAAACGGGCGATCTTAGAATTATAAATGTTTTGATTTATAGCGAAAAAGAGTATCTGGAATTAAAAGAGTATTTTATGCGCAAAAGGCATATAGATTTAGATACCGTCCCGCGCACCTTATCGGTATTTAGCAAAAAGGTAAAATTTAGAAAATTTAAATTCTAATGCTCCGCTTGAAATTTTGCCTTTAAATTTGCGCGCTAATCTTCGCTGTTTTCATATACGCCAAGCTCTACGAGATTGCCGTCAGGATCGCGCAGATAGATACTTTGTATAGCGCCGCGCGCGCCGTTGCGAGGTACGACGCCAAGCTCTATTTGCGCCCCTTTGCTTTCAAGCTCCGTCTTGAGCTGCTGTGCACTTTGATCTTCGCAGATGAGGCAAAAGTCCGCCGAGCCCGCGCCAGGACGCGCCGCAAACGGCATAAACTCGCCCGCGCGGGTGTGAATATTGATCTTTGAGGAACCAAAACGCAGGCTGTGTTTGCCGCCCTCGCAAACATGCTCTAGCCCCAAAATTCCTTCGTAAAATTCCACGCATTTTTGCAGATCGTCCGTAACTAGGACGAAGTGGTCGATCTTTGTGATTTTCATTTCATCTCCTTGCGTGCTCGCAAGTCGTAAAATTTTTACGCCTCGCGGTGCAATTTTGGAATTTTACCGTGAAATTTTGCGACAAAATTTCAAATGCTCGTAGCGAGAAATCAAAATTCCGCGACGTAAATTTTACGCGCAGAATTTCACAGCGACAATTTTAAAATTCTAAAATTTTGCCTAAGCAAAATAGGGTGCGAGTAGAGCCTGGCTTTAGTAAAATTTAGCCCAACAAAATTTCGTATAGCTAGCGCCGCAAATTTTAATCTCGCGATTTCAAAACTAGCGATTTTAAAATTCTCTTGCCTACCTCGACGCCCGGCTGATCGTAAGTGGTGACGCCCAGTATCGCTCCAGTAGCGCTGGTTAGCAGCTCGAAGTAGTAAAATAG
>CAUVFI010000159.1:0-3275 GCA_963551055.1 uncultured Campylobacter sp.
GGGACTAATAAAATTTGAAATGAGATTTTTAGGACAAAATTTTGAGATGGAATTTTAATGACGCACCGGTTATGCGCGGGCTAGGATTTAAAGCCGCGAAGCTTCAAATCCCGACCCCGCAATCAAAATTTAAAATTTTAAAAGAAGCTGTATATGTCGTCTAAAAGGAAGTATTTTTTATCGACGGTGCCTTTGTAGAAAGGCTCGAAAGTATCGTTATACGCTTTTTTGAAAAAGCCCTCTTTGCTAAGCGAAATGAGCGCTTGATTAACGGCTTCTGCGAGATCTGCGTTGCCTTTTTGCATCGCGATGCCTAAAAATACGTTCTCGCCAAGACTTTTGATATTAACCTCGACGCTAGGATCTGCGACCGGATAGACCATCACAAATAGATTATCGTCGCACGCGCCGTCGATCTCACCACTTTTTAGCCGCTTGTAGCAATCGGAGGAATTTTTGCAATACACTAGATTGTAGCCGCCGTCCTTTTGCATAAACGCTTCGCCCGTCGAGCCGCGAATAACGCCTACTTTCTTACCTCGCAGATCGCTCATTTTTTGGATATTGTCGCTTTTTCTGGTTAAAACTCCGGAATTTACCGAAAGATAGGGCATCGAAAACTCATAATTTTTCTTTCTCTCCTCAGTAACGCTTGCAGCCGCGATAAGCATATCCGCCTGATTATTTTGAATGGACGGAAAGCGAGCTTGCGCCGATACCGGTATGAGCTCAATCCTGCCGCCGGTATCGCCTAAAATTTTGCCTCCGATTGCATTAGCAAGCTCTACGTCAAAGCCCTCAAAGCCGTTATCCGTAACTCTACTAAATGGAGGCTCATTTTCATAAACAGCGATACGAATGACTTTACTCTGCTTTATTTGGCTTAAAGAATTCGCAAGCGCAAAGATGCAAGATAAAAGAATTAAAAACAGTGATTTTTTCATTTTAAATTCCTTTTTTATTAAAAAAAGCTGTAAAGATCGTCGAGTAGGAAATATTTTTTATCGACGGTGCCTTTATAGAAGGATTCGAAAGTATCCTCGTAAGCCTTTTTGAAAAAGCCCTCTTTGCTAAGCGCGATCAAGCCTTTATTGATCGCTTCTAGCAGCTCCGCGTTACCCTTTTGCACCGCGACGCCCAAGAATACATTATCGCCTAAATTTTTTATATTGACCTCGACTGCAGGATCTACGATCGGATAGACCATTACAAAAAGGTTGTTGTTGCAATACCCGTCGATCTCGCCACTTTTTAATCTCCTGTAGCAATCGACCGAATCGTTGCAATAAGAAACATTATAACCGCCGTCCTTTTTGATATACGCTTCGCCGGTAGTCTTGCGGATGACGCCGATCTTTTTGCCCATCAGATCGCCTATTTTGTGAATATTTGAGTCTTTTTTCGTTAAAATTCCCAAATTCACCGTAAAATACGGCATCGAAAAATCAACGCTACCTTTACGCTCTTCGGTGATACTTGCAGCCGCAATTATCATATCTGCCTGATTGTTTTGCAGCATCGGAAAGCGCACTTCGTTCGTTACCGGTATGAGCTCGATACGACCGCCGCTATTGCCGAAAATTTTACCGGCTAGCGCATTGGCAAGCTCGACCTCAAATCCCTCAAAGCCTTTCTCGCTCGACTTACTAAAAGGCGGCTCATTTTCATAAACGCCCACTCTGATAACCTTGCTTTGCTTTATTTCGCTTAAGGAATTCGCAAAAACAAAGATCGCCGACAATAGAATAAGAAAAAATGACTTTTTCATAATTTCCTCCTTGGATTTTAAATTTTTCGTAATTGTAATGTAAATTTTCTTAAAATTTCATTTTGCCAGAACTGAAATTATTCCCTAAATTGCGAGCTTGGCGATAAAATTTCGCAACTAAAATTTCTAAGCATAATGATAGAGGCTTTTTAAATTTTGCTACCTTGCATCAAGCTCCGCCTGCTCTCATTAAATTTTAGTGCTTAGCTATAAATTCTGTGCGTCTATTAGCGCCACGCAAAAATAGCACGCCGCTGCGAAATTCTATAGAATTTTATAAATTTCATAACGGCGCGTTAGTAAAATTTACAATCCAAACCCAAGCTCGCAAAGTCGGACAAAATAGCAAGGCTATGCGAGCCTTTTAAATTTTACCTAGCGAGAGCACACAGCTATGCTTACGAAAACAAACACAGGCGAGACGTACCGCTATGCCCACTTAAAATAAGCTATAGAGGTCATCTAGCAAGAAATATTTTTTCTCCGCAGTGCCCTTGTAATACGGCTCGATAGTCTCGTCATAGGTCTTTTTCATAAAGCCGTTCTTACTTAGCTTGACTAGCTCGCCGTTTAAGAACTCAAGCAGATCCTTATTGCCCTTAGAAACCGCAATACCTAAGAAATCCGAAACGCCTAAATTCTTGATATTTACCTCGGTGTCGCTGTCGATTACGGCATAAGCTAAAACTATCAGATTGTCTGTCGCATATCCGATGCCCTTACCGTCCTTTAGCATTTTATAGCATTCATTTGCAGTGGCGCAATTTACAATTTCAAAGCCCTCTTTTCTAAAATACGCTTCGCCCGTAGTTCCGGTTTCTGCGATAATCGGCTTGCCGTGCAGATCCGATACAGTCTTGATCCTATCGCCAGCGCGGGTTAGCACGCCGATATTTACTGCAAAATACGGCGTCGTAAAATCAACTAGCTGCTTACGCTCATTTGTGATCGTAAAGGTCGCAAGCACCATATCTACTTTATTTTCTTCCAACGCTTTTAAACGCTCACTAGCCTTTACGGGCACGAATTCCACCTTGCCCGCCTTGCCACCGAATATATCTTTTGATAGCGCCTCGGCTAAAGTCACCTCAAATCCTTGAAATTTGCCGTCTTCAAATTTACTAAAAGGCGGTTGCGCCTCAAATACGCCTACGCGCACACTGCCCGATTGCCTAATCTCAGATAGGGTATTTGCCACTACACTACTTGTAAATAGCAATAAAATTCCCAAAATTATCTTTTTCATATCGTTCCTTTAATTACAATGATTAGCCTAGCCACGCATCTGCGTCGCTTCGGCAAGCCCTCTTAAGCCGGTCGTATATTATTCGCTCACTTCTCCTTTCGACATTTTTTAAAATTTCTTTACCTTTGAAATTTTGCGGCGCATTTTACGAAAATTTCATTTAAAATACATTTAATCTGCGCCGTGATTTAGATCCCAATCGATCTCTCCCAGGCCGTGCGCGCGCAGATATTCGTTGCATCTGCTAAAATGCCTGCAGCC
>CAUVFI010000160.1:0-3273 GCA_963551055.1 uncultured Campylobacter sp.
AATTCTCATCGTTTTTGATCTTTTCGATGAGATCAAGCGTGGCGTAAAACTCGTCATAGAAATATGGCATCTCGAGCTTGAAAAATTTAAAGCTTAGCCCCTCCAGCACCTTGAGCGAGTGTTTGTTTTTGAGCAAAAATATGAAAAATACCCCGTCTTTTTCCAGCGCGTTGAGGTAGTTTATTTCGCTTATATTGGCGCGTAGGATCTCGGCGTCAAGGATGACGACGTCGGCTACGTAGATGAAGTCGTTTAGATGTCTCTTCGCGCTCTCCCAGTTGGAGTTTGGCATCACGTCGCAACCAAGCCCGCTCAAAAAATCGCGCAGCTCCTCGAAGATCGCGCGATTCTTATGCGTGATTATGACGTTGTAGTCGTATTTTTTGGCGCTAAAGCTCTGCTGCGCGAAGCAGCTAAGCACGGCATCCATTTTGATAAAGGTTCCGCGCCCGTCGGCTCCAATACTTGGATGCGAACCGAGTGCACGCAAATGGGTCTGCGCCGAAGTAAGATACTCATCATCCGTGCTAGCGGCGCTTTCTAGTGCACTTTTAAGCGCATAGGTGCGCGGATCCTTTAGCTCGCGATCGATGCCTACGCGAACATCGAGCTTGATAGAGCTCATATTCGCTCTAAGTTCCTTGCTACTAAATTCCACGCTCACGCGGATCGGTTCAGCGATATTTTGTAGGAAAAACTCGCACGCGTCAAAAACCGCGCTAGTGAGATTTAACACCTCGCCGCCGTAGATACGCGGCAGCTGCGGTGGGAAGCTAAGATAGAGCGTGCTGTCGTATTTCGTGCACTCCTCAAATAAAATTTCGCTTTGAAATTTTAAAATTTTTAAAATATCGATCTGCGCGATATCCTCGCGTCTGGGAACGACGGAATCGCTTTCTTTGGCTTTAGGCGCAGCGGAGAAAATTTTGCCGCTTACGGCGGGCTTTTTAGCAAAAAATTTTCTTGCCGCAAAGCCTGCCGTCGCAGCCAATATTGCTAGCGCGCCTAAAACTATGGCTTTCATAGCACAAGCATCCCATCGCCATAGGAGTAGAAGCGGTATCTTTGCTCCACTGCGATGCGGTAGAGCTCAAGCGTGCGCTCAAGGCCGATGAAGCTCGCTACAAGCATTATCAGCGTGGATTTGGGCAGGTGAAAGTTCGTAAGCAGAAAATTTTGTCTTATCGGCGGATTGCCTGGGTGCAAAAACAGCTCGCAGATCCCGCTACTCTGTTCGTTGCGTGCAAAATTTTCGATCGTTCTCGTAACGGTCGTACCCACGCCTAAAATTTTTCGCTCGCTTTTTAGGATTTGTGCGGTCTGCGGTGGGATGGAGTAGAGCTCGCCGTGCATTTTGTGATCGCGCAGATCCGCTACCTCCACGGGCTTGAAGGTGCCTGCGCCCACGTGCAGCGTGATGAAGTGGATATCGTGATTTCGGCGCAAATCCGCAATCATCTCGCTATCAAAGTGCAAGCTCGCGGTGGGTGCGGCGACGGCGCCTTGCTCGCGCGCGAAGATGCTTTGATACCAGCTCTCGTCCTGCTTGGTATCGGCGCGCTTGATATACGGCGGCAGCGGCACATGGCCGATACGTTCGCAAATTTCAAAAACATCATGGGTGTTTAAAGCTTCGCCGCCCTGCTCAAACTGCACGATGCGAAGCCCACCTTCCATAAGCTCACAAACGCGCGCATTAAGACCGCTTTGAAATTTTAATTCGCTGCCTACTTTGACGCTGCCGCGAATATAGGCACTAAATTTATTGCCCTCAAGCGGCGAGTTTAGCAGAAGCTCGATCTTGCCGCCGCTATTTTTATGGCCGAAAAGGCGCGCCTTAATTACCTTTGTGTCGTTGAAAATAATATCGCAGGGCGGCAGGGCATCCGCCAAATCGCCGAAGTGCGCGTGAGTGATCTGCTCTTTAGCGCGGTCATAGATCAGCAGGCGCGCGCTTTGTTTGGGCATCGCGGGCGCGCTTGCGATGAGCTCGCTAGGAAGCTCGTAATCGTAGCTGCCAACTAAATTTAGATCCGCCATCTCACGCCTGCGCTACGTTCGTGGAATTTTCGCTTTCGTCATCCTCAGGCTTATACGGATTTATCATTTTGGCGATGAAGATCGAAAGCAGATAAAGCGCAATTAGCGGAGTTGCGAGCATAAACTGACTAAGCACGTCCGGCGGCGTCATCACCGCTGCAAAGATGAAAATAATGACGATTGCGTAGCGAAAAAAATCGCTTAAGCTTTTGTTTGTCACAAGCCCGATCTTGGCGAGAAAAAAGGTTACTACAGGAAGCTCGAAGCTGATGCCAAATGCGACGACGAGCTTAGCGAAAAAGCCTACATATTCGCCGATTGTAGGCATCGCAGTAAATTGCTTGGCGCCAAAATTTACCAAGAAATTAAACGCGACGGGGATTACGAAAAAATAGCAAAACGCCGCGCCTAAAAAGAACATAATGCTCGCGCCGCTAACGAAGGGGATGACGTATTTTTTCTCGTTGTCGTAAAGCCCAGGCGCTACGAAAAGCCACACCTGCCAGAAAATTATCGGCATTGCTAGAAGTAACGAGGTGAAAAACGACACCTTCATCGCAGTAAAAAAGGTCTCGCCAAGCTGGGTAAAGATGATCTCGCTGCCTTTGGGAAGTACGCGCACTAGCGGACGGGTCATAAAGCCTAAAATATCTTCCCAAAAGCCGAAGCACGCGATGAAAAGGACGATGACGGAAAGCACGGAGATCACCAGGCGCTTGCGAAGCTCGGCTAGATGGGGTTTTAGCTCTTCAAACATTAAATTTCTCTCTCATTATGATTTTTGCGTATCGCTATTTTGCGCGGAATTTTGCATAGAATTTTGCGCATTGCCGTTTAAATTTGCATTCAAATTTTGCGCGCCGTTTTTCGCTTCGCCGCTCGCATTGGTATTTTGTGCGGCGCTTTTTGTATTTTTACTTGCATTCGACGCAAAATTTTCGCCTTTATTTTCGCCGCTTGAATTTGCCTTTAAATTTGCTGTCTCGCTCTGCTTTTGCGCCGAGACTTCCGCGGAATTTAGCGTATCTTTTACGGAGCCTTCTACGTCTTTTAGCCCCGCATTTAGCGTCTCTTTGACCGAGTCTATGCCGCCTTTTATCTCGTCGAGCTCCTCAAACGTGAGCTTTTTGCGCACGCCCTCACTTGCTTGCGTGATACTCTCTTTATATTTTTTGGCGTCCTCTTTGAGCTCGGCGATGCGAAGCTCCTGATCGAAGCTCGATTTTGCGTCGT
>CAUVFI010000161.1:0-3253 GCA_963551055.1 uncultured Campylobacter sp.
ACATCGCCGTTTTCAAAGGCACGTCAATCTTTTTGAAAAGATCGTCGCCTTCGCGGCTGTACTCGGCACTTGGCGCGATTTTTATTTCCAAAATTAGATCGCCGCTTTGAGCGCCTGATTTTTGTCCTTTACCTCTGATGCGTAGCTTTTCGCCTGCATTGATGCCCGCGGGTACTTTAAATTTAACCGTCTCGCCGCTTACGCGCACGCTCATCTCGCCGCCTTGTATCGCGATCTCAAAAGGAATTTCAATCGAGCTGTGCGTATCTAGGCTCTGTGTGCCGCCAAATCCACCGCCGAAACTGCTACCGCTAAAGCCACTAAAACCCTCGCCACCACCGAAAGAGCTGAAACTAAATCCACCACGTGAGCCTGCGCTTTTTGCGCCGAAGGAGCCGCCGAAAATGCTGTTTAGGATGTCGTTTAGATCGCCCATGTTTGCCGAGCCCTGCGCGAAATCGTGGAAATTCTGTCCGCCGAACATCTCGTCGCCGTGGCGGTCATACTGCGCTCGCTTTTTCTCGTCGCTTAAAATTTCATACGCGGCGTTGATCTCTTTAAATTTATCCTCAGCTCCGGGTTCTTTATTGATATCCGGGTGATACTTGCGAGCCAGCCTGCGGTAAGCTTTTTTAATCTCCTCGGCGCTTGCTGATTTATCCACGCCTAAGGTTTCGTATAAACTGCTTGTACTTGCCATTTTAATCCTTAAAATCTTAAAATTTATGTAGATTATATCATAAAACTTTAGTGAGTGTCAATCAAGTTTGCTAAATTCTATTTATAAATTTTAATTTTGCGTTAAGAATATATTAGCGGACAAAATTTATAATTCCGCCAAAATTTCATTATCACAAAGGAAGCAAAAATGAAAAAATCGATCATTATATCGATAACTTTAGCAGGTGCGCTTTTTGGCGCTAGTATCGACATTAAAGAAGCTCCAAGTAGTTACGATCGCGTAAATCCGGGCTTTAATCAAGATGTGGTGCTTTCGTATCACAGCTCACTTGCGGACGTAAAAAAATCCGTCGTCAATATTGCAACTAAAACCAAGATCAAAGCAGGCAATAGTCCGATGTCGCAGATGTTTGACGATCCGTTTTTTAAGCAATTTTTCGACTTTGACATTCCGCAACAGCAAGAGCGTGAGGGAAGCTCACTAGGCTCTGGTGTCATCATCTCCGAAGACGGCTATATTGTCACAAATAATCACGTAATAGAAAATGCCGACGAGATCGTAGTTACACTACTAGAAGGCGATAAAGAGTATAAAGCCAAGGTCATCGGTACTGACCCCAAAACCGACCTTGCAATCATTAAAATCGACGAAAAAAATCTCTCTGCGGTTAAATTTGCCGACTCGTCCAAGGCTATGGAGGGCGACATTGTATTTGCTATCGGAAATCCTTTCGGCGTGGGCGGCACCATCACTCAAGGCATAATCTCAGCACTAAATAAAAACAATATCGGGTTAAATCAATATGAAAATTTCATCCAAACCGACGCTTCGATTAACCCGGGCAACTCAGGCGGTGCGTTAGTAGATAGCCGCGGTGCGCTTTTGGGAATAAATTCCGCTATTTTAAGTCGCGGCGGCGGAAATAACGGCGTAGGCTTTGCGATCCCTTCAAATATGGTAAAAGAGATCGCTGAAAAGCTCATCACAAATGGCAAGATCGAGCGTGGCTTTATAGGCGTTACGATTTCGGATATGTCTAAAGATCAAAAAGAGCTCTATGAAAGCAAAGAGGGCGCGCTAATCTCAAGCGTAGAAAAGGATATGCCAGCCGATAAAGCAGGTATCAAGCGCGGCGATTTGATTACCAAAATAAACGGCAAATCTATCAAAAACGCCAACGAGCTAAAAAATTTAATCGGCTCAATGGCTCCAGGAAGCTCAGTGGATGTAGAATTTGAACGCGACGGCAAAAGCAAGAGCACGACTATCAAGCTAGACGCGATGAAATCCGACTCCACCACCTTAGGCTCAGCCGGCGAGGACTCAAAAAGCGCAATAGAGGGGCTAAAGCTAAGGACGTTAAATGACAGCTTGCGCCGCAAATATAACCTCGACGACGATGTCTCGGGCGCCCTCGTCTTAAGCGTCAAAGATGGCTCAAAAGCCGATGATTACGGCTTTGAGGTAGGCGACGTGATCATCCAAGTCGGTCAAAACGATGTCAAAAGCTCAGACGACTTCGATCGATACATCAAAGATTACAAGGGCAAGAAAACCCTAGTCTGGGTTATCAGACGCGGAATTCCGCAAGGTCTTGTAATCCGCTAAGCTTGGTCCACCAAGCTTAGCGGCGAGTAACGCGAAAGCGTTAAAATTTAACCGCGGCGAGCCCAGGACAAAGCATTAGCGGAACATTGCGAGTAAGCCAGCAGAAGTTTTTGGGATTTTGAACTTTCTGATAAGCGAAATTTCGAGCTTTCGAGCGCAAAAGATACACATAAACTATAAAAATGGGCTTTTGGCGAACATTAAAAGCTGCCGGAAGCTCTCTGTTATTTCAAGCGCCTCTGAAAGCCCTCTGCTATTTAAAGCACCTCCGCCGAAAGCCTAGATTTCGCTTGAAATTCTTAGAATTTTGCCCCCCCCTTGCTTTTGTTTTTACTTATAATTTTTAAAATTTAACCCTCCACGCCGCTACTTTATCGTTTTTATCGCCTCGTCTGGGACTGCTTTAAAATTTTAATCTCTTTGCTAACAACATACCGCAGAAGTATGTGCTTCTAGCCTGGACTTCAAATTTTAATCCTTCTCATATATATTGCTTCGCTTTAAATTCCACAAAATCCAAATTTATAAAATTTATGCCCTACCATATTTCTGCTACCAGAAACTACCACCTTTTTATTCTATCACTTTTTCCAGCTACGTCACTTCTTGGGAATTCCGCTGGCTAAATTTTAAGGTCGGAATTTTAAAATTCCATCATTTTGTAATCGTAATTTTTCGTTTAAGCTTCGATAACAAAAATAAGCTGAAATTTTACTTTATTATCGAAAACGTTGCATCACAATACCCATTTTTTCGCATTAAGCTACTTTTCGTTAGAAATTTTATTAAATTTATTGTAAATAGGTATTTTTATAGTATAATGGATAGTTTTTATTTTTTACGAAGGATTACAACTATGAAAGAGATCAAAATCCCGATTATCTCAGGTCTGAGCATCGCTGCTACGCTAGCACTGATGCCGATGCAAGCTTTAGCCGACAATGCAAAAGCGACGGTAACCGG
>CAUVFI010000162.1:0-3232 GCA_963551055.1 uncultured Campylobacter sp.
GGTTAAATTTAAAGATCAAGGAAGGATAGAGATGGCAAGAGTATTTTTAAGCCCGCCGAATATGGGCGGCGATGAGCTTGAGTATATAAAAAAGGTATTTGAGAGCAACTATATCGCGCCTTTGGGCGAATATGTCAATCGCTTTGAGGACGCAGTGAAGTCTTACACTGGCACGCGCGGCGCGCTGGCGCTAAACGCAGGCACGGCGGCGCTTCATCTAGCGCTTCGCTGCAGCGGCGTAAAGGACGGCGACGTGGTATTGGGATCCACGTTTACCTTCATGGCGTCGTTAAATCCGATATTTTACGAGCGCTGCGTGCCGGTGCTGATAGACAGCGACGAGAGTTGGAATTTAAGCCCGAGGCTGCTTAAAGAAGCGATCAAAAAATCGCGGAAAAAACCAAAGGTGCTCGTCGTTACGCATCTTTACGGACAGGCTGCGAAGATGGATGAGATATGCGAAATTTGCGCGAACGAAGGCATTGATGTTATCGAGGATGCCGCAGAGGCGCTAGGCGGATTTTATAAAGGCAAAGCACTTGGTGGTATCGGAAAATGCGGCGCGTTAAGCTTCAACGGCAATAAAATCATCACTACCTCAGGCGGCGGAATGCTGATCTCAAACGATGAGGAGCTAATCGCCAAGGCTAGATTTTTAAGCACCCAAGCGCGCGAGCCACTACTTCACTACGAGCACAAGGACTACGGCTATAACTACCGCTTAAGCAACGTCTTAGGAGCTATCGGCGTAGGCCAGATGGAGGTCTTGCCGCAGCGTGTAAAGAGAAAGCGCGAAATTTTTAAAATTTATGAGGATCTGTTTAGGGGCACCGACGTGGAGTTTATGCCTGAAGTCGAAGGCGGCGAGGGCAACAGATGGCTTACAACGCTATTATTTAAGAAAAAAGACGCTCATCTAAAGGTTATCGATGCGCTAAATAAAGCCGACATCGAATCTCGCCCGCTTTGGAAGCCGATGCATCTGCAAAGCATCTTCGCAGGCGCGCTCAGCGTCACGGACGGCACGAGCGAGGATATGTTTAGTCGCGGCATCTGCCTTCCTAGCGGCACCGATATGAGCGACGAGACGATCGAGCGCGTCGTAAAAATCGTAAAAGAAAACATCTGATGCTGTTAAAACCCACTAAATTTAGCCGCTTCGCGTTTTTTTTGCTAGGAGATATTTTTATCTCGATCCTCTCCGTTTATATCGCGTTTTTGCTGCGATTTAGCGGAGATATACCGAACGAATTCTATAAAGGCGCGCTGCTTAGCGCCTCGAGTCTTACGGCGATTAAAATTTTCTATTTTTGGTTTTTGCGGATCTATTTAGTTCCGTGGAGATTTTTCGGGCTATACGAAGCGAGGAAGCTCTTCTATGCGCACGTGATGGCAGCACTTACCTTTTTGATCCTATTCTTTCTAGCGAGTAAAATTTTTAACCCCTTCCCGCGCTCGGTCATCATCATCGATGCGGCGATCTCGTTTATTTTAATCGGTGGGATTAGAATTTCAAAGCGGATGTTTCTAAGCGAGAAGAAAAATATCACGAATAACGAGCCCTGCATCGTCGTAGGCGCTACGAGCAAGACCTTTCACGTCCTAAAAGGTATGCGGCAAAAATATATTAACTACTATCCGGTGGGCGTCGTGGACGGGCGAGCAGAGCTAGTAGGGACGTATTGCGAAAACTACGTCGTCAGAGCCAAGAGCGAAATTCCGCAGATGATCAAAGATAGCGGCGCTAAAACCGCGATCATCGCGCTAGCGCTGTATCCGGACGAGCTAAAGGAGCTCTACGACGAGCTGTTTGCGTACGGGTTAAAGGATATAAAGCTCTTTTCGCTTTTGGAGGATGAGAGCAAAAAGATCCGCGACGTATCAATCGAGGATCTGCTCGCGCGCAAGCCCAAAGACCTCGACACCAAGGCGATTGAAAATTTTATCAAAGACAAGATCGTGCTGGTAACGGGCGCGGGCGGCACGATAGGAAGCGAAATTTGCAAGCAGTGCTTGAAATTCGGCGCAAAGCGGCTCATTATGGTCGAACACAGCGAGTTTAACCTCTACTCGATTAACGAAGCCACCGGCGCGGACGCGCGCAACGAGTTAAAGATGATAAACGTCGTTTATCGCCATGAGCTGGAGGAGGTTTTTGCAGAATTTCATCCCGAAGTAGTCGTGCACGCAGCGGCGTATAAGCATGTGCCGCTATGCGAGTTTAATCCGCATCTAGCGGTCAAGAACAATATCGTCGGCACAAAAAATGTAATCGATCTATCCAAAAAATACGGCGCGAAAAAGGTCGTTTTGATCTCGACCGATAAGGCGGTGCGACCGACGAACATTATGGGCACGACGAAGCGTATCTGCGAGCTTTACGCGCTAAATTCCAACGACGCGGCAAGCGACACGCAGATCGTCGCAGTGCGCTTTGGAAACGTGCTCGGCTCAAGCGGCAGCGTCATCCCTAAATTTAAACGCCAGATCGAAGCGAACGAGCCGCTTACCGTTACGCACCCCGAGATTACGAGATATTTTATGCTCGTTAGCGAGGCGTGTCAGCTCGTGCTTCAGGCGGCCTCCATCGCGCAGGGTGGCGAGCTTTTCGTGCTGGATATGGGCGAGCCCGTAAAGATCGCCGATCTTGCCAAGCGAATGTTGCAGCTTGCCGGCAAGGAGGAGCTTGGTATTAAATTTGTAGGTCTGCGCCCTGGCGAGAAGCTTTACGAGGAGCTTTTGATCGACGAAAACGACAAGAGTACGAAGTACCAATCCATATTCGTAACCCACTCCGCAAAATACGACCTAGAGGAGCTAAGCTCGCAGATCGAGGAGCTTAGCGAGTGCGAGGACGCGCAGGTCGCGGATAAGCTAAAGCGCATCGTGCCCGAGTTTTCGCACCGATTAAACGATATGAAGGGCACGGCTTGATCGGCATCGTGGATTACGGCGCGGGCAATATCCAAAGCGTGATGAACGCGCTTAGCTTCTGCGGCGCTAAATTTTGCCTCGCGCGCAGCCCGGAGGAGCTTTTGAGCTGCGATAAAGCTCTGCTTCCCGGCGTGGGCGCATTCGGCGAGGCGATGGATAAGCTTCGCGCAAGCGGTATGGACGCCGCGATTAAAGAGTTCGTCGCAAGCGGCAGATATTTTTTAGGCATTTGCCTTGGGATGCAGCTTCTGTTCGAGCAAAGCGAGGAATTCGGCGCGCGCAGCGGGCTTGGAATTTT
>CAUVFI010000163.1:0-3228 GCA_963551055.1 uncultured Campylobacter sp.
AAATTTTATATCTTCCGCTCCTTTGCGGACAACGCCGATACGGCATTTCATTTTTTCAACGTCAATCAAACGATCCAAGAATCAGGCATCGTGCCGCCTAATATCTTTATGGAGCGCATCAGCTCGCACGTCGCGGTTTTCGTGATCGCGGCGATCGGATACGTAGTGCTTTGCTTTAGGCATAAGGAATTTTTGCTCTCGATCCCGCTTCTACTTTTGGGCTTTGCGGCGAACAAAGCGGGCCTTAGATTTACGATCTACGCCGTGGGCGTGATGGGGCTAAGTTTCGGATATATTTTGTATTTTTGCGTAAAGCGCTTGGATCTGCCAAAGATCGCAGGGCGCGCGATACTGCTTATTTTAACGGCGCTTGCCATTTACCCCGCATGGCAGCACATCGTCTCGTACAAGGTCGATACGGTCTTTTATCAAAGCGAAGTGCGGGTGCTAGATGAGCTCAAAGATAAGGCGCAGCGTGAGGATTACGCGCTTTCGTGGTGGGACTACGGATACGGCATACGCTATTACAGCGATGTAAAGACCCTCATCGACGGCGGCAAACACCTCGGCAACGATAATTTCCCCGTTAGCTTCGCGCTTTTTAAAGATCAGATGAGCTCTGCGAATATGGCGCGCCTGGATGTCGAATACACCGAGCGCGGATATAGCGAAAAAATTCCAAACAAGCTAAAGCAAATTTTAAAAGATTATAATGCCACAGACGTAAATGATTTTATCTTAAGCTTGGGACTGGCCGATTTTAAGCCGCCAAGGCCTACGCGCGACATCTACTACATCCTGCCCGATCGCATGATGAATATCTTCCCCGTCGTCACGCAGTTTTCAAACATCGACATCACCGACGGGAAGCAGCTGGGCGAGCTGTTTTTCATAACGAGCGATAGGTTTGTTCAGGATCAAAGCGGCGTGCATATGGACAACGGCTTTTCGATCTCACCGAGCCTTTTAAATTTAGAGTATAGCGGTAGAAAATTCGCGATCAATACCTTTTACGAAACGAGCTACGACGCGAACGGCAAGCTTGCGGTCAAGGAGTTTAATATGGACAGCAGCGCGCAATTTTACGTGATTTTCATGCGCGATTACGGGCGATTTTTGCTGCTAGATAAGACGATGCTAAACTCAAGCTATATTCAGCTTTTTGTATTTGAAAGATATAGGCCCGAGCTATTCGAGCCTGTGATCTTAAGCCCTGCTGTGAAAGTTTATAAATTAAAGCGCTAGATAAAATTTTTGCCGTAATCTAAGGAGAAATTTATGAAATTTAATCTCGCAACGCCAAGCAAGGGATGCAGCATATGGCTCGCATAGGGTTTTTAAGCCATGCCGATATGAGCTTACATTTCTTTCGTCGCCCGATAATGCAGGCTTTAAAAGAGCGCGGACACGAGGTTTTTGCAATCGCTCCTCGAGGCGCTTATACGCAGGATTTAGCGCGCGATTTTAATGCCATAACCTACGATCTTGATCGAGCGAGCTTAAATCCGTTTACCGTATTTAGCAACACCAAAGCCCTTGCGCGCGAGCTAAAGAGGCTAAATTTGGACCTGCTGCAAACAGCCGCGCATAAATCAAACGTGTTTGGTACACTGGCGGCTCGAGAGGCGGGTATAAAATATGTAATAAACTTAGTCGAGGGGCTGGGCAGCTTTTATATCGACGATGATATTAAAACAAGGCTTGTGCGAGCGGTTTTGGAGAAGCTTTATAAATTTTCATTTTCGCAGGCGGATGCTTGCGTATTTGTAAACGATGCCGATCCTGATTATATGCTATCTCGCGGGCTTATTGCGAAGCAAAAGGTCATAAGGATTAAAAGTGTAGGCGTAGATGCTGAAAGATTCAACCCCAAAATCGTTAGTGCGGCGGATCTGGGCGAGGATTTGCACGGCAAAAAGATCGTGCTGATGATAGCTCGCGCGATGTGGCATAAGGGCGTGAGAGAATTCTACGAAGCAGCAGAAATTTTAAAAGATCGATCGGATGCGAAATTTGTCTTTGTAGGCGAGGGTTTTGCGGGCAATAAAAGCACCGCTGATCCTGCGTTTTTGCAAAGCGGTGCGGTACATTATCTGGGTGCTAGAAACGATGTGCCTGAGCTTTTGAAGGCTAGTTACCTACTGGCACTTCCTAGCTACAAGGAGGGCTTTCCGCGCACGGTTTTAGAGGCGATGAGCATGGCGCGAGCCTGCGTGGTAAGCGATTGCAGCGGCTGCGTCGAGGCGGTGCAAGATGGCGTCAACGGTCTGATCTGCCGCACTCGCGACGCAGAGGGTCTTGCGCGAAAGATCGAAATTCTATTGGACGATGCTGCGCTTTGCGAGAGGCTAGGGCGAAACGGGCGCGAGATGGTACTTGCAAATTACGACGAAAAGATCGTCACGGAAAAATATTTAGAGGTTTATAGGAAATTTATCGATGTATAGGTGTTTTTTAAAGCGTGCGCTCGATTTTACGGCGGCTTTGGTTTTGATCATTTTGGTTTCGCCCGTGATGGCGCTTACGTGGTTCTTGATCCGCAAGCATATTAGCAAAAGCGCGATTTTTACGCAATCTCGCCCTGGGCTTGATGAGCAAATTTTTAAAATTTACAAATTTAAAACGATGAGCGACGAGCGCGGCGCGGACGGCGAGCTTCTGCCAGACGAAGCGCGGCTGAACGATTACGGCAAAAAGATCCGCGCGCTAAGCCTGGATGAGCTGCCGCAGCTTTTCAACGTGCTAAAGGGCGATATGAGCTTCATCGGGCCGCGCCCGCTGTTAATCGAATACTTGCCGCTTTATTCGCCGCAGCAGCGCCTGCGACACAGCGTGCGCCCGGGCATCACGGGGCTTGCGCAGGTAAACGGTCGCAACGCGATCAGCTGGGAGAAAAAATTTGAGTTCGATACGTATTACGCGCAAAATTTAAGCTTCGCGCTCGATCTTAAAATCGCGCTTTTAACGATAAAAAAGGTGCTTGCGAAAGAGGGCGTAAATAAAGAGGGCATGGCGACGACGGAGAAATTTAATGGGCACAACTAAAATTTATGTTTACGGCGCGAGCGGACACGGGCTGGTGGTTGCCGACGTCGCGCTAGCCGCGCGCGGGGCTAAATTTAGCGAGGTCGTTTTTTTAGACGACGCGGCAGGGCTGAAATTTAGCGAGGATCTGCCGAAGCACCCCGTAATAATCGCAATCGGCGATAATAAAACCCGCGCAAAGAT
>CAUVFI010000164.1:0-3223 GCA_963551055.1 uncultured Campylobacter sp.
GACCTACGAAAGTGGATATTATCTTAAGCGATGAAGAAATTCTATATCCTTACGCGAGCGAGGGCGAGATCGATTTCATGCTTGCAACGGCGCAGAGCAGCTATGATGCTTTCAAAAATGGCGTGAAAAAAGGCGGCGTGATCGTAATCGAGCCGAATTTAGTGGCACCGAGCGATGAGGATAGGATAAACTTTAAAATTTATGAAATTCCAATCATTACCATCGCAAAATACGAAGTTGGAAATGTCATCACCCAAAGTGTCGTGGCTCTAGCGATCGCAGTAGAGCTTAGCCGCTGTATGGACTCAGGGCTCGTAAAAGAGCAAATGCTCCGCTCTGTGCCTGAAAAAACCCGTGCGCTAAATGAAAAGGCGTATGATTTGGGGATAAAATACGCGAGAGAGGTTTTTGAGACGGAGTAAAATTTTATGGCAGCGAAACGATGGAAGTGGGCGGTAATATTCTAGCGGCTTTATTCTTGCTTTTTTTGCGAAGTGCATCAGCTATAAGGATGAAATTTATCGCGTTGTTAAAATTTTTATTTTGGTACAAGTATACTCATCGCTTTTCTTATAGGATTACACTCGCTGTCGTTTAAGCAAATTTCTAATTGCTCCTTTATTTTGCAGGAAAAATCCTTCTTGTCGCTGTTTTTTCCGTAACAAACCTTGTCAAAGTAACCGATAGCCCTATGTATATTTCCGCCGTAAAATATTTCATTCCCTGCTAGCAAAAAGCAATAATACATCATGTCTGCCTCGCAAGCTTTCTTTAATGCCGAAACGGAATCCTTATATCTACCCATTGTAACCAAAAGCACCGCGCCGAGCGATCCGCAGCTTTCATAATCTCCACTATCGCACTTCTTAGATAAAATTTCGACTAGCTTTGTGCATGCGCTATATTTTCCATCGCCGTTATCGCACTCTAAATTTAGCTCTTTTTCCTCCCAAGTTTTGAAAAAGCTCGAATCCATGGGTCTTGCCATACTAGAGCATATTGAAAATATGAAAGCTAGAATTATAAATTTAATTTTCTGCATTTTCTCTCCTATTTAAAATTTGATATATAAAGCGGCTTTTTAAACAACATCATCTTACGCTTTTTAACAAAATTCTTGCTTTTTTTATAGGATTGCACTCGCTGTCATTTAGGCACTTTTCCAATTCCTCGTTTATCTTGCACGCTTCGTTTTTATATACGCTATCTATTCTTTTGCATGTCTTTCCAAGATATTTCATGGCTGAATTTATGTCCCCGCCGTACCGTATTTCGATTACACTTAATACATAGCAATAGTTTGCTGCGCCGGCTTCACAGGCTTTTTTACAAGCATAGGCAGAGTCCTCATATCTGCCCATAGAACTGAGAAGTGCGAGACCGAGCAATCCGCAGCTTTCGTAATCTCCGCCGTCGCACTTCTTGGATAAAATTTCGACTAGCCTAGTGCATGCGCTGTATTTTCCCTCGCCGCTATCGCAAGCAATCGCTAAATCTTTTTCCTCTTTGGTTTTTAATAAATAATCCAAGCCTTCCGCCGCCGCAGCGGGGATCGCCGCAAATGCCGCCACAAGCGCAAGTAGCCAAATTTTAAGATAGAATTTTTTCATCGCCGCCCCCTGTTTTTAAGCGGCGATTATATATTAAAATATTTTAGCGGGCTCTTAAAATTTTGCAGAGTTAAAATTTTGATCGCCTGCTAAATTTAGCGGCGCCGTTTTCAAAAGTCGCGCCGCTTCGGGATTTAAAACACTGCTTCTAAATTTTTAAACGTCGCGATGAAATTTTAAACATCGCGGTGAAATTTTAAAATTTCACCGCAAGCTTTGGGTGACTTTAAATTTAACATACCGAGTTCTGTTAGCATCCCGAGTTCGGCTGCACCCGCGTTTCGCTGCCCGTGTGGATCAGCAGAGCCTTGCCGCGTCTAAATCTGCACGGTGGATCGGCTTGCACGGATGAGTACTCCTTGCCGTTTAGCTTGTAGATGATGTTGGAGCCTTGCACCGTCTTTTGGGAGTTTTGGATCGCATCTCCGGCGACCGCGCCCACTACCGCGCCGCCTACTAGCCCCACGGTCTCAGCTAAGCGCCTGCTGCTGCTATGTTTGCCGAGCTTATGCCCGATGACCGCGCCCGTAGTTCCGCCCGCGACGCCACCTAAAATTTTACCAGTATTGCCCTCGGAGCGCTCTACGTTTATTTTGGCGGGCAGGACATCGACGATCTCGATCCGATCGCTCTGCCTCATGCGGTTCGTTTCGCTCGCGTCATAAACATCTCCGCCGTATCGATCCTGCGGGGTCGCGCAGCCACAAAGTGCGATCGCTGCGATCAAACATAATGTAAAATTCTTCATGTTTTCTCCTTTGTAATGAGCTACGGGCGGCATTATACTATGGATTTTTATACGAGCGGTTAAGCGGCGGCGTTAAAATTTACCGGCTCACTGCCGCTTAAAATTATCCGGATACGAGGCATCGCGCTATATCTGAGCGCCTTATAAAATTTTTATTTCACTCAAAATTTATCTTATTTTGTTAGAATCATTCTTATTTTTAAGGAGAGAAAATGAAAAAACTATTAGTTTACGCCACCAAAGGCGGCGACACGAAGGTCGTGAGCGAATACATCGCTTCAAAGCTCGGCTTTGAGATCAAGGAGGCCAAAGAGCTAAATGAGGAGGATTTGGCGGGCGCTAGCGCGTTTATTTTTGCGGCTTCGACGCACGGCGACGGACAGATCCAGGCTAAATTTGACGACAAATTGGAGCTTTTGAATAAAACTGATTTTGACGGACGCAAGGTCGCGCTCATAGGCGTCGGTAACATCGAGCGCCACGGCAGCGATTTTTGCAGCGGTATGAGCGCGTTTTTGCCGGTGCTTAAAAAGGCTGATCTCATCGGCGCTTGGGGCGCAGAGGGATATAAATTTAAACATTCGCGCGCCTTCATAAACGGCAAATTCGTAGGTCTTACGATCGATTTTAAGGGCGACGAGCACTGGCAGGCGAGGGCTGATAAATGGATCGCCGCAGTTGGAGGCGAGTTTTAAATATTTCAGCTTTTGCGCGACCGACCGAGCTTTGGGCTCATCGAGCCTAAATCTCGTTAAATTTCCTCATTAAATTTCAACCTCCGCTTGAAAGCGGAGCCCTCTTAAATTTCATTCGCCGCGGCGTTATAATTTCCGCGCGTCTAAGCGCCGCCTGCTCATGCCGCGTA
>CAUVFI010000165.1:0-3219 GCA_963551055.1 uncultured Campylobacter sp.
CCCTCGGGCATGCTAAGCCGCGTGCAGCTGCAAACATACGAACTAAGCGAGATCGCCGCAAGCGGCGCGGATGCCGAGCAGATCGTGCTGGCGCGGTATTATCAGTTCCCGCTCAAGCTCGCATACGCCATCACGATCCACAAATCCCAAGGCATGAGCATTCCGCAGCTCATCTGCGACATCGACAGGATCTTTGCCAAGGGGCAGCTCTACGTGGCGCTTTCGCGAGCGACGAGCCTTGCGGGGCTCGGGGTGATATATACGCGCTCAGAGCCCTTGCTGCAGTATTTGCAACGCAACGCAAGCGCGGACGAGGCTGTAGTGAAATTTTATCAAGAGAACGAATTTTTTAAAATTTTGGATCAAAAAATTTAAGGAAATGTATGCAACTAGACAAAGCGATAGCGCTAAGTAGAGCCAAACAAAAAAAGTGCATTTGTAAGGTAGTGATGATCTATGCCAAGATAGCATTTTTGTATCTGTTTCCGTTTATAGTGATGTTTTCGATCGATGCGGTTTTCAAAACAGACGACGATACGGATTACAAGATGATCGAAGTCTATCTTATCTACGCGGTGCTTTTAATTTGTTACGTTGCTTATATTTACGACGACATTACAGGCGCCACTTATGAATATAAACTATTTTACAAAAAAGTTTTGGTGCGCACGGCAATCTCACAGGCATATCCGCAGCTTACCTATTCGCCAGGCCGCGGCATAAGCGCGAAGGAATTTAAGCGAGCGGGGATCTTTGCGAACTCCGACTTTATTAGCGAGGATGAGATAAAAGGCGAATGGGATGGGGTAAAATTTAGCCTTAGCGAGGTGATTAGAATCAAAAAGAACTACGATCTGGGCATAGACAATACCTATGTGAAGCTAGCTTCGCTTGCGATGAGCTTATATGATGCGTATATGGATTTTAGCGGTAGCGTGCTTATATGCGAGTTTGGTAAGAAATTTTACTCCCGAACCATTTTGGCAAGCCGCGAGCTGAATACAAAAATTTTAGGCGAGAAGGAGCTAATGGACAACGTCGTTTTTAATAGCGAATTTCGCGTGTTTGCCGACGACAAGGTCGAAGCTCGCTATCTATTGACGCCTACGTTGATGGAGCGACTAAATGAGCTGAAGCGATACTATTATAAATTTAGCATCAGTGCGGCATTTATGGATAATAAATTTTACCTATTTCTAAACGGCGCGCCGAACCGCTTCGAAACAGAGCTATTTAGCATACCTCCAACTACCGGAACGACATATGCTCACCAATACGAACTGGCTGAGATTTTAGAATTAGTAAGCGAGCTGGGCCGCATAACCGGCGAGCTAGAAAGCAAAATTTAATCAGCCCGAATAGTTTAAATTTAACGGGCTAAATTTGACCGCCCTATTACAGTCCCGCTTCGGCTCTTAGCCGCGCAGCATACATCTCGCGCAGGCGCGGTACGTATTTGCCGACCGCACCGCCTCCGATCGCTCTGCCGTCAGCTTTTACGATCGGCAGCACCATCAGCGTCGCCGCACTGATGAAGGCCTCATCGGCTTCATAAACCTCGCTCATTCCAAACGCCCGCTGCTGCACGCTAAGCCCCGCCTGCTCGGCAAAGCCTAAGATCACCTTGCGGCGGATGCCCGGCAGTATGTCGTTTGAAAGCGGTCGCGTGATCAGAACGTCATCTTTGATAATAAACGCACTAGAGCTCGAACACTCGGTAACGAGCCCGTCCTCGATCAAAAAACACTCATAAGCACCCGCCTTGTGGGCCTCGTGCTTTAAGATACACTGGGCTAAAAGCGAGATCGATTTTATATCGCGCCTGTGCCAGCGGATCTCGGGCAGGCTTACGATCTCGATCCCCTCTTTTGCGAGCGGATTATCAAAAATTTGCGTATGATAGACAAAGGCAAAGACGCTGGGCTCTATGCCGCGGACGTAATCAAAATCGCGCATCGCCGCACCTCTTGTGATCTGAGTATAGAAAGCGCCCTCGCTCACGCCACCCTGCGCGATGAGCTCATATAAAATTTCCTCATATTTTTCGCGAGAATATGGAATTTTCAGCTTGATCTGTGCGGCGCTACGCTCAAAGCGCTCCCAAAAATCCGCTCTGTCGCAAATTTTAGAATTTACCACGGGCGCTACTTCGTAGATGCCGTCTCCAAGCACGAAACCGCGATCAAAAGGGCTTATCGCGGCCTCTTTGGCCTTGCAAAATTTGCCGTTAATATAGACTATCTCGTCGCCGCTCATTCCGCTGATTTCAAACATAATCGCTCCTTGAAATTTCGCACCATTTTATCTTATAACAATTTAATTTAAGATATAATGCCGCAAAAATCGAAGGGAACCCGATGGATAAATCAAATTTTAAAGATAGACTTTTAGATATTATGTTTCATGTATCGCATAAACCCGTGCTTTTCCGTGATCTGCTCGAAGCCAACGCCGAGTTTAACGACGGAATGCTCGTCGATCCTTCGAAGCTAAATTTTAAATTTAACTACGGCAAATCCTACGTTATCTTCGCTTGCTTCGCATTCGTCTGCGTAATGTTTTTGATAACGCTGACGCACGCGATGTTTGAAAAGATCGACTTTCACTTCTCCATTTTATTTACGATCATAGCGACGTCGGCGGTTTTTATCGGCTTTGATTGCTTTAAGGCATGGGCTAGAAAAAAGCTTACTCACGAGCTCATCAAACGCGCATGGGCGAACCATTTCCTCTACTTTCCCTACGAAAAATACAGCCGCATAGTCGAAAACATCTACAACGAAGCGATCAAAAGCGACGTACCTAGGCGCGAGCTAGAACAATACGTGCTAAACAAGATCGTAGAAGTTGGCGAAAAATAGTTTTAAAATACCATAAAATTCTATAACGCAAAAAAGCATTACGATCCAAGCAAATTTTAAAATTTTATTGCGAAATATGTGGCACGTGGGCAAGACGTAAAATTACGGCTCGAAAAGTAAGCGGTATGATGGATGAATTCTAAATAAAATTATATGCCGGTGCTGCAAAAACTACGGCATAAATTACGATAGATAAATTTTAATCAAAGCTTATACTTTCCTGCGCCACATTTCGCTATGGCTAAATTTCACTTCATAAAATTTATCTATCGTTTCTTAAATTCTAATCTCATTCACTTGCTGCCGATTTAGCAATCCGTATTATGTAATTGAAGTTATGTTTAACTATTTTAGGGTA
>CAUVFI010000166.1:0-3212 GCA_963551055.1 uncultured Campylobacter sp.
CCGCACGGCGTGAAAGTAAAGATTATCGGCACCTTTTTGCACTCCAAAGCGGCGTAATCGTCGATGAAATCTTTGGCATTTTGCACATTATAAACCGCCTGAGTGATAAAAAATTCGCACCCGTCCGCAGTCTTCTCCGCGATTTTTAGATGCTCGTCGCGGCTCTTTTCATGGCGTTCAGGAATGCAGATGCCGCCTAGGCAAAGATGCGGCGCCACGAGTCGCTTGAGCTCATAGGCACGGCTTAGATGCAGTTTGCATTCTTCGTTTTTAGAGCTCGCCCCCACGAAAACACCCAGCCCGCTTGCGGCATGTCTTAGAATTTCGCAAAATTCTGCCTCGTCGTATTTGCCTACCGCGCGGTAGATGATCGCTTCTTTATCGGTGTGTAGATACTGCGTGTAGTAGCGCGCAGGATCGATCGTATGCACAAAAGGAAAGGTCCGCTCATCTTTCGTGCGCGCGCTTTCATCTTGTAGATCGTAGATGACGATGCCGTCGCATTCGCATTCGCCTAGGCGCTGCGACCACGCCGTACCTAGGCGCTCGAGCTCGTCTTGAGAGGACGTGATTTTAGGCGGGACGATGCCGTAGAGCAAAATTCCGCTTTTTCCATTTCTAATTTTTTCTTTTAACACTTGCCATTCCTTGATTTTTCGCACATTTTAGCAAATTTAAATTTAAAAATTTAAATGATATAATGCCGTACAAATTGCAAATTTAAGGAACGCAATGAAAACGCTTCAAGAAAATTTAAAGCTTTTTTATCTGGGGCTTGAAAACGGCGAGCCGTTTTTGTATAAAAACAAGGACCTGACGACCCACGCGCTTATCATCGGAATGACGGGTAGCGGTAAAACTGGACTTGGCATCACGCTGCTAGAGGAAGCCGCGATCGATAATATCCCATCCATCATCATCGATCCGAAGGGCGATTTAACGAATTTAGCTCTTACCTTTCCGCAGATGAGGGCTGAGGATTTTGAGCCTTATATCGACGAGACCGAGGCGCAAAACAAAGGTCTTAGCGTGCGCGAGTACGCAGAACAGACCGCAAATACCTGGCGCGAAGGGATCGAGGGCTCATATCAAGATCTGGCGCGAGTACAGCTTTTGAAAAACAGCGCCGATTTTAGAATTTATACGCCCAAATCAAGCGCAGGGCTTGGGATCAGCCTACTAAGCGACTTTGAAGCGCCGAAGGGCTTAAACGAAGAGGATTTAAATAATTACATCGGTGGTATCGCCACTAGCGTGCTAAGCCTCGCAGGGATTAGCAGTGATAATCTCAGCTCGCCGGAATTTTTACTAATCAGCCAAATTCTATCTTATCATTTTAACAAAGGCGAGGGGGTGAGCGTGGTGGATCTCATCGCGCAGATCGGCAACCCACCATTCGATAAAATCGGCGTTTTCGACGTTAATACCTTCTTTCCGAGCGATAAGCGAATGGCGCTTGCGATGAAGATCAATGCGCTCATCGCAAGCCCGAGCTTTAAGCTTTGGTGCGAGGGCGAGCGGCTAAATATCGCCAAGATGCTCTTTGATGAAAACGGCAGGGCGAGGGCGAATATATTTTCCATCGCGCATCTAAACGACGATGAGAGGATGTTTTTCGTCACGCTACTTTTGGGCGAGATGATCAAATGGATGCGCACCACCAGCGGCACCAGCTCGCTGCGCGCAGTGCTTTATATGGATGAAATTTACGGCTTCTTCCCTCCAAACGGCAATCCGCCGAGCAAAACCCCGATGCTTACGCTGCTGAAGCAGGCTCGCGCATTCGGTCTTGGTTGCGTTCTATCGACGCAAAACCCGGTCGATCTCGATTATAAGGGGCTTAGCAATATCGGTACGTGGTTTATCGGGCGCTTGCAGACCGCGCAGGATAAGGAGCGCGTCATCAGCGGACTAAGCGGTATCGGCTCAAATCCGATCGACAAAAGCGTGCTTATGGAGAAAATTTCAAATCTCAAAAAGCGAAATTTTTTGGTAAAAAACATCAACGAGGACGTGCTGCGAGTGATCGAGACGCGCTTTGCGCTAAGCTATCTAAAAGGCCCTCTAAGCAACGAGCAAATTTCAAATTTAATGAAAGACAAAAAGGCTGAAATTTCATCTGGCGCCGCGCAAGGCGTCAAATCCGCCGGTGCCGCCAAGCCGGTAGTTTCCGGTGAAATTTCGCAGCTTTACAGCTACGGCGCGGGTCTTGAGCTAAGCCCGTATCTGTATGCAAGCGCAAAGATACGATTTTGCGACAAGGGAGTGGATTTTATGCAGCAGCGTTCATTTTTGCTCTCGCTTTCGAACGTAAGCGAAATAGATTGGAATGAAGCTAGCACGCGAGAGGTTGCAAATTTAAGCGGACAGGAGCAAGCAGGCTCCAGCTACAGCGCGCTTCCCAGCTTCATCGCGGGAGCGAAAAATTTAAACGCTCAGCTTAAAGGCTTTAAGGAGTGGATCTACCGCAACGAAAAGTTAGAACTTTTTAGCGCGCTTGATCTGCTCTCAAAACCGGGCGAGAGTAGGGAGGAGTTTTTCGTGCGCCTAGGCGATAAGGCGAATGAAGCTTTAGAGGCCAAAACCGATGAGATCGCGGCTAAATTTGAAAAGGAAAAGGCGCGCCTTGAGGATAAAATTTCGCGCGCTAGCGAAAAGTATGAAAAGGAAAAGGGCGATGTGCTAAGTCGCGGCGTGGATGCGGCGCTAAACATAGGCGGAGCGATCTTGGGCGCGTTTTTGGGCCGCTCGCGCAGCGCCGGCACCATCTCCAAAGCAATCAGCGGAGCTAAAAGCGCGCATAAAATTTTAAATGAACGAAGCGAAGCCAAAAATGCCGAAAATAGCCTAAGCGCGCTGCAAGAGGAGCTGGAAGTGCTTACGCAGAAATTTGAGGCCGAAGTGGACGCGCTAAAACAGAGCCTGGATCTGAAAAATATTAAACTCGAAACGAAAGAAATTTCGCCGAAGAAAACGGACATTTACGACGAGAAAATTTCGCTACTTTGGAAGAGTTAAAGAGAGAATTTTATGGATAAACTTAGTGAAATTTTAAATATCATATACGCCGCACTCTGCGATCCTAGCTCAAAATATTTTCTAGGAGATGAGCATGGAATTCTAGGAAGCGGAATTCTTGGAATTTTATATAGGACATTTACGGCGCCGAATTTTTGGTGCTACTTTGCTGCGTATCTGATCGCTGCGATCCC
>CAUVFI010000167.1:0-3211 GCA_963551055.1 uncultured Campylobacter sp.
AAATCCTCTCGGCGTTCCAAGCCGTATGAATATCGGTCAGATAATGGAGAGCCACCTAGGTCTTGTGGGCTGGCGTTTAGGTGAGCAGATAGCTCAAATTTTAGAGGAAAAAACGGGTGAGTGGATAAAAACCCTTCGCGCCAAAATGATAGAGATAGCGGGCGTTTCTAAACTAATGCAGGCTAAAAAAACTCTTGAAAAGATCAGCGACGAGGATCTTTTGAAATACGCTAGGGATTGGGCGAAAGGGGTTAGATTTTCCGCTCCGATATTCGAAGGCATCGTGCCGGAGGATTTCAAAAGGCTATTTGAGATGGCGAATATCGATCAGGACGGCAAGACCGAACTTTACGACGGCCGCACCGGCGAAAAGATCAAAGAGCGCGTAAACGTGGGCTGCATGTATTATCTCAAACTACACCACCTAGTCGATGAGAAGGTTCACGCAAGAAGCACCGGTCCTTACAGCCTAGTTACGCAGCAGCCGGTCGGCGGCAAGGCGCTATTCGGCGGTCAAAGATTTGGAGAGATGGAAGTTTGGGCTCTGGAGGCATACGGCGCGGCATACACGCTTCGCGAGATGCTAACGATCAAATCCGACGACGTCGACGGACGCTTGGCTGCGTATAAGGCGCTGACAAAAGGCGAAAACGTTCCGTCTACAGGAATTCCTGAGACATTTTTTGTTTTAACAAACGAGCTTAAATCGCTTGCTCTAGACGTTGAAATTTACGAGAATGGAGAGAATAAATGAGCGATAATTCAAATTTAGAAAGAATAGAAATAAAAGAGGACGCCAGAGTCCACGATTTCGATGCGTTTGCAATCAGGCTTGCTAGTCCCGAGCAGATCAAAGCCTGGAGCCACGGCGAGGTAAAAAAGCCGGAGACTATCAACTACCGCACGCTCAAGCCGGAGCGCGACGGACTTTTTTGCGCTAAAATTTTCGGCCCCGTAAGAGACTATGAGTGCATCTGCGGCAAGTATAAAAAGATGCGCTACAAAGGCTGGAAGTGCGAAAAATGCGGCGTCGAGATCACGAGCTCGAAGGTTCGCCGCACTAGAATGGGACATATCGAGCTGGTAACGCCGGTGGCGCATATTTGGTACGTAAATTCCTTGCCTAGCCGCATCGGTACGCTGCTAAACATCAAGATGAAAGATCTTGAGCGCGTGCTTTACTATGAGGCGTATATCGTGGAAAGTGCAGGCGAGGCATTTTACGACAACGAAAATTCTAAAAAGGTCGAAAAATATGACGTTTTAAACGAAGAGCAGTACCAGAGCCTAAAAGAGCGCTTTTCGCAGACGGGCTTCGTCGCTAAAATGGGCGGTCAGGTGATCCGCGATATGTTAGCTGAGCTTGATTTGGTCGAAATTTTATCCGCCCTTAAGCAGGAGATGGAAAATACAAACTCCGAAGCGAAGAAAAAAACCATCGTCAAGCGTCTAAAGGTCGTCGAGAGCTTTTTAAATTCCGGCAATAAGCCCGAGTGGATGATGATTACAAATCTTCCCGTACTGCCTGCCGATCTACGCCCGCTCGTTAGCCTTGAGGGCGGAAAATTTGCGGTTTCTGACGTAAACGATCTGTATCGCCGCGTCATAAATCGAAATTCTAGACTTAAAAGGCTGATGGAACTCGACGCACCCGAGATCATCATTCGCAACGAAAAACGAATGCTTCAAGAGGCGGTGGATGCGCTTTTTGACAATGGACGTCGCGCCAATGCCGTGAAGGGCGCTAATAAGCGACCGCTTAAATCTCTAAGCGAGATCATTAAGGGTAAGCAGGGCCGCTTCCGACAAAATTTGCTCGGCAAGCGCGTGGATTTTTCGGGCCGCTCCGTCATCGTCGTAGGTCCAAATTTACGCATGGATCAGTGTGGTCTGCCTAAGACGATGGCGCTTGAGCTATTCAAGCCGCATCTAATCGCTCGCCTGCAAGAGAAGGGCTATGCTACGACCGTCAAGCAGGCCAAAAAGATGATCGAAAATAGGATCAATGAAGTTTGGGAGTGCTTGGAGGAGGTCGTTAAAGATCACCCGGTTATGCTAAACCGCGCGCCGACGCTTCATAAGATGTCTATTCAGGCGTTTCATCCCGTGCTCGTCGAGGGTAAGGCGATCAGACTGCATCCGCTAGTCTGCGCCGCGTTCAACGCGGACTTCGACGGCGATCAGATGGCAGTGCACGTGCCGCTTAGCCAAGAGGCGATCGCGGAATGTAAAATTTTAATGCTTAGCTCGATGAACATCTTGCTTCCTGCGAGCGGAAAGCCTGTCGCGGTGCCTAGCCAGGATATGGTTTTAGGAATTTATTATCTAAGCCTCGAAAAGCCGGGTGCAAAAGGAACAAATAAAATTTTTGCAAACGTTGATGAAGTAATGCTTGCCGTGGAGGCAAACGCCCTAGATATCCACGCCAAAATCAAAACGATGATCGATCGCCGCATTATCTTTACGACCGCGGGCCGCTTGATCATCAAATCAATCCTGCCTAGCTTTATTCCGGATCATCTTTGGAATAAGATCATGAAGAAAAAGGATATCGCCGAGCTTGTCGATTACGTCTATAAAAACGGTGGCCTTGAGATAAGCGCGGAATTTTTGGATAATCTTAAGAACTTAGGCTTTGAATCCGCTACTAAAGCGGGCGTTTCGATCTCCGTTTCGGACATCATCGTGCCGAAGTCTAAAGCAAGCCTCGTCGAAGAGGCTAAAAAGCAGGTCAGAGAAGTTCAGAACCAATACGGCGCGGGTTTGCTAACCGACGGCGAGCGCTATAATAAAACGATCGACATCTGGACCAGCACTAGCAAGAAGCTAGCCGATGAGATGATGAAGATGATGGAGAAGGACAAGGACGGCTTTAACTCGATCTATATGATGGCCGATAGCGGCGCGCGAGGTAGCGCGGAGCAGATCAAGCAGCTAGCAGGCATGAGGGGTCTGATGAGTAAGCCGGACGGTTCGATCATCGAGACGCCGATTACTTCAAATTTTAGAGAGGGTCTAAACGTAAATGAGTACTTCATCTCGACCCACGGCGCGCGTAAGGGTCTTGCCGATACTGCGCTTAAGACTGCAAATGCGGGCTATCTGACGCGCAAGCTGATTGACGTCGCGCAAAATGTCAGAGTTACGATGCACGATTGCGGTACGCACGAGGGTATCGAGGTTACCGAGATTGTAGAGAACGGAACGCAAA
>CAUVFI010000168.1:0-3201 GCA_963551055.1 uncultured Campylobacter sp.
ATTAAAATTTTATTGTTTTCTTTGCTTTTAAAATTCCGCAGAAGTATACCCCCCCTAATAAGCGCTAAAAATATATGATTGCCATGTTTTACAGCCTGCGTACGGTAGTCGCATCAATATCTAATTTTCAATCTATGACTTACTGGCGCTATGAAATTTTATAGCGCCTAATACCGACGAGCTCTTGATATACTCAAAAATTCTAAAATTTTTAAGAGTCGATGTGCGAAATTTAAAAAGCTAGTTTTTAAAGTAAAATTATTTTAAAAACTTAATTTATAATTTAAGCTTTTATAAGCCGCGAAAATCTTAGCTCTATTTAAAAATAGAAAAATAAAATTTCGCTCTATAAATTGTAATTTCATTTTAAGGCCGAAAAATTCGCGATTTTTAATGCTAAAATTCCATAAATCTTTCATTCATTTCACATTAAAGGAGAGAAAATGAAAAGACGCGAATTTTTAAAAGGCGTTGCCGCGAGTGCGGCAGGTGCGGCGAGTGCGAACGCCACTAGCGTCATCAGCGACGATCTGATGAATAGCGAGGATGCGCCGATCACCGCCTCGCATTTCGGCGCGGTTAAGGCTCTTAGGCGAAACGGTAAATTTGAAGGCGTTTTAAGCGCAAGCGAGCTAGATTTTTTCCCGGTCAGTCTTACTCAGGGAATCGCAGCGCGCACATACGACGCTACGCGCATCGCGCGACCATGCGTGCGAAAAGGCTATCTAGAAAAAGGCTGGCAGAGCGACAAAAGCATGCGCGGCAAGGACGAGTGGATCGAGATTAGCTGGGATGAAGCGTATAAACTCGTAGCGGACGAGCTAAAGCGCGTGCTTAAAGACCACGGCGCAAGCTCGATTTACGGCGGCAGCTACGGCTGGTACAGCGTCGGCAGCGTAAATAACCCGCAAACCCTGCTCGGTCGCATGCTAAATATCATCGGCGGCTACACTACGAGAAAACTTAACTACTCGTGCCACTGTATAAGCGCGATAACCCCGCACATCAGCGGAACGGACGAGGCCAACGCCCTGCAAACCGCGTGGCCTACGATCCTAAAGCATAGCGAAGCGGTGCTCATCTGGGGTGCCGATCCGATCAATACCAATCAGATCGCGTGGGCCGTGCCCGATCACGAGAGCTATTTGTATTTCGCAAAGCTAAAAGAGCAGATGCAAAAGCGCGGCGTAAAAGTTATCACGATCGATCCGGTCTATAATAACACCGCTAAATTTTTAGGCTCTGAGCACATCTCTATCAACCCTACCACCGACGTTGCGATGATGATGGCGATATGTTATGAGATGATGGCGCAAGGGCTTGCGGATGAGAAATTTCTTAAAAAATACACTCACGGCGCCGAGGAATTTAAAGCCTATCTTAGAGGCGAAAGCGAAGATGGGCTCAAAAAAGACGCGGCGTGGGCGTCTAAAATTTGCGGCGTGAGCGAGGATGAGATCAAAGGCTTGGCTAAAATTTTAGGCAGCAAGCGCACTATGATAATGTGCGGCTGGGGTCCGCAGCGCGCTCATCACGGCGAGCAGTTTCACTGGATGGCGACGGTGCTTGCCGCTTTCGTGGGACAGATCGGGCTTGCGGGCGGCGGATACGGCTTTGGCTATCATTACAGCGACGGCGGCTGCCCTAGCCCCGCAGCTCCCGTAGGAAGTGCGCTAAGCCTCACAAGCGGCGCGGCGACTACCTCTTCGGCTTTTCCGGGCTTAGGCAGTATGAGTATCGTGCCTGCTAGCGAGGGCGAGTGGAAAAACCGCGACAACATCGCAATCCCCGTCTCGCGCATCGTCGATTGCATCAACAATCCCGGCAAGGAGATAGATTTCAACTGCAAAAAGATAACCTATCCTGACATCAAGCTTGCTTACTGGGCGGGCGGCAACCCGTATCTGCACCACCCTGATACGAATTTGCTCGCGCGCACGTTTGAAAAGCTCGACACCTTCATAGTCCAAGAGTGCTTCTGGACGGCGAGCGCGCGCATGGCAGATATCGTGCTGCCCGCTACCACCGAGCAGGAGCGCGACGACATAACCAAGTCGCATACGAATAAATTTATCATCGCTATGCATAAGATCGCCGAGCCTTACGAGCAGGCGCAAAACGACTATAAAATTTACTGCGAAATTCTAAAGCAGTTCGGCGAGAAGGAGTATATGGCGTTTAGCGAGGGCAAGAGCGAGATGGAGTGGATCAGGCAGTTTTACGACGCTTCGAAGAAAAAAGCGGATGCTTCGAAGATAAAGATGCCGGAATTTGAGGAGTTTTGGAAAAAGGGCTTCGTGAAATTTGAAATTCCAAAGCACGCCTACGAATACGTAGCGATGGAGGAATTTAGAAAAAATCCTATCATAAACCGTCTCGGAACGCCGTCAGGAAGGATCGAGGTCGTCTCGAAAAAGATCGCCAAAGCGGCGCTGGACGACTGCCCTGCGCATCCAACTTGGATGGAGCCGATGGAGTGGCTGGGGAACGCGCAAAAGACGCAAAAGTATCCGCTAAATTTAATAACCCCGCATCCGAAATACCGCCTGCACGGGCAGTTAAACAACACTTGGCTGCGAAGCTTAGAAGAAATTGACGGTCGCGAGCCCGTGTGGATGCACCCAAAAGATGCCGAAGCAAGAGGGCTTAAAAACGGCGACGTAGTTAGGGTTTTCAACGATCGCGGCGCCACGCTTGCGGGGCTCATCGTCACCGAAAAAGTAAAGCAAAGCGTCGTGCGGATGCAAGAGGGCGGCTGGTGGGATCCGCTCTTTAGCTCTAGCGGCGATATGTGCGTACACGGCAACGTAAACGTGCTGGTGCCAAACGAGCCCAGCTCGAAGCTTGCGTGCGGCAACCAAGCCACCGCGCTGGTGCAGATCGAGAAATTCCAGGGCGAGCTTCCGCCGCTTGCGGTATTTTCACAGCCGAAATTCGGCAAAAGGAGCTAGCGATGAGACAAAATTTTAAAATTTACGCGAGCGAGCAAGGTAAAATTTTATCGCCTCGCTCAGTTAGAATTTCATCGTCCGGCGCAGGTGGAATTTCATGCGAAACGGATAAAATTTGCGCACCCGAGCGAGGTAAAATTTTATCTAAAGCGCTAGCGGCGTTTTTACTTGCGGCAGCTTGCCATTTGAGCGCGACGGATCTTTTCGTCGCGGCTCAAACCCCGCTTCTAAACAAAGCGGGCGGCAAGGA
>CAUVFI010000169.1:0-3184 GCA_963551055.1 uncultured Campylobacter sp.
ATCATAGTAAATGCTTTTTTCATAATTTTTACCTTTCATAAAAATTTTGTTTATATTTTAACATAAAATTTCGCAATTCGCACGCCTCGCTTGTAAATATCTATATTTTGTATCGAATTTTTATGATCCGAGACATATTCCGGCTTATCCGCATAGATAAAAGCGCTATCCCCGCTAGGCAGTCCGTAAAATTTCAGGCGCAGGCAGAGCCTCTCGTCCTCGCAGCTTACGCTTTTTACTCCGCGATTTTTTAGCTCACTTGCCAGCTGCCTAGCTACGTCAAATTTATAGATAAAATGCCGCTGCGGTTTGTTTGCGAACATCGCCCCATACATCACGTCACTAAAAATCACTGCAAAATAACTCACCGCTAAGCTTACCAGCGTCACACCTACGGCAATCTTATGAAAAGTGCGAAATTTAGGCAATCTAACGCGGTATGAGTTAAACAAAACCCGAATGATCAAAGGCGTAGCGATGACGCAATACGGCAGCATCATCTCAAGCGCCACACGCTGTCTTAGCGAAAAAAGCATCGTCAGACAAAGCGCGCTTGTAGCGATAAACCACAGCAGGCTTTTTTCCTCTTTGATCCAAATTCTATAGATCGTGTAGATGAAAAATAAAAACACTAAAGGCGAAAACGCGCCCGCAAAAACGCCCACGGTGTCTAGAAAATACCCCTTCGGCTTGCCCTCCGAGCTTACGTCGTAAAAGATCACGCTGAAGCTAAATAGCGCTATGCAAAGCAGCAAAAGCTCCTTTTTACGCGTATAAAGCGCCCAAATTCCAAAGCCTACGTAGAGCATAAAAAACGCTCTATCGATCAGGGCGCAAGCGGACAGAAGCACGAAAAGCGCGATATTGTATTCGCTCTTTGCAAAATAGATCGCCAGCAGCGTGAAAAAAACGATGATGCCCGCGGGATTTAGCAAGATCGCGCTACTCATCGACGCAGGAAGCGCCATAAATAGCGCCGTAGCGACCACTCTATCGAAGCGGCGCTTTAGAATAAATTTTGAAATTTTATAGATCATCGCGGCGTTTGCGAAGTGGATCAAAATAAACGGTACGCGCAAGGCGTAGTCGTTGCGCCCGAAAATTTCGCAGCTTAAATTTGCGATTAGCGAAACGAGGGATTTTTTCTCATAAAAAATTTCGGCTTCGTAGTAGCTGATGCTTAAATTTGAAATCGCATAAAGCAAAAATATGCCCTGAAACAGGTACATCATGGAGATTACGAAAATTTCGTTTTGATAAAGCTTCTTCACTCTCATCCTTGCTGCGGGCGCTTTAAATTTATGGCTAAATTCTACGACTGAAATTTACAAAATTTAAGCCGCCGAATCCTTTAAAATTTAGCCGCTAAATTTAACCGCGCACCGCTTCATTCCTCTATCGTATAATTTTCCCAAAAGAAATTTATCCACTCATCCGTCTTTGAAATTTTAAAATCGGGCTGGATAAGCGCCTTAGGTTTGTAAAAAATCACCGCGGTTTTAAGCTCTATTTGCGGGAATTTCTCCAGCAGCACGCGCTTGATCTCTACCATGCTGTCGCCGCTGTCGATAATATCGTCCACCAGCAGCACGCGCTTATAAAGCTCCAGATCGGGCACGTTGAAAACGTCGATGGTATCGAGTTTTTTGGTGTCCGCGTAGTGGATGGAATTTATCGAAAATATCGTCCGCATATCAAGCGCATTAGCTAGCGCGTGACCGAATGTGAGCCCGCCTCTAGCGATCGCCACGATTGCATCGGGCATAAATTCGTCCCTAACCTGCTTTGCTATAACCCTTGCGTCGCGATCCATCTCAGTAAAACTATAAAATCTCATATCTTTCCTTAAAATTTAATGCATTAAAAATACTAAAACGCTAATCGCGCCAAGCGTCAAAACGCCGAAATTTAAATCTTTTATCCTGCGCTGAGCGAGTCTAACTACGATATAAGCGATAAAGCCGAAGCTTAAGCCGTTGGTGATCGAGTAGGTAAAGGGCATCAAAAATACTATAAAAAACGCAGGGATTAAAATTCCAGCGTCGCTATAATCGATCTTGCCAAGCTCGCTAAACATCAAAACCCCGACCATTACGAGGATCGGATAGATTGCATTTGCGGGGATCGCCTTAAATAGCGGCAATATAAACAGCGTCAGCACGAAAAATATAGCGCAAAACACTGCGGTAAGCCCCGTGCGGCCGCCCGCTTCCACGCCGCTGGCACTTTCGGCAAATGCAGTGACTGTGCTCGTGCCGATAATAGCTCCTGCGACGCTACCTATCGCATCGGAGGTTAAATTTCTAGATAGTTTTTTCATGCCGTCTTTGCTATTCTCTCCAAAAAGTCCCGCGCGGTTTCCCACGCCGGTTAGAGTACCGATGCTATCAAATAGATGCGTGACGAAAAATGTGATTATAAAAGGCACGAACGCAAGCTTCAGCGCTCCGGGGATATCTAGCTTAGCAAATATCGGCGTTATGCCGCTTGGCGCGCTTACGATGCCATGTGGTGCGGGCGAAATTCCAGCCACCCACGCAACGCACGAAGTAATCAAAATGCTTAAGATAAACGCCGCCTTGATTCTAAGCACAAAAAGCACCAGCACGACCGCTAAGCCTAAAATCCCAAGCAAAACGTTTAGATCTTTTAAATTTCCTAAAGTTACTAGCGTCGCCTGACTAGGCGCGATGACGCCCATCTGCTTAAGTCCGATGAAGCAGATAAAAGCGCCGATACCCGCACTTATGGCGCGACGCAGATCAAGCGGGATAGATTTGATAACCCAAACGCGAAAATTGGTAAACGAAAGCACGGTAAAAAGCGCCCCGCTTATCGCTACGATGCCAAGTGCACTCTGCCACGGCATCTTCGCATCCACGCACAACGCAAAGGTAAAATACGCATTTAGCCCCATGCCGACGCTAAGCGCAACGGGGGTATTTGCAAAGAGCCCGTTAAATAGCGTCGCGATTATCGTAATAAGCGCGGTTGCCGTAACCAGCGCATCAAACGGCATACCTGCGATGCTCATAATGTTAGCGTTTACCGGCACGATGTAAATCATCGCCAAAAACGTAGTAAGCCCTGCGATAAGCTCCTGCCTTACCGACGTTTTTGCCGCGGCGAGATGAAAGAATTTCTCCACTTGCTCCTCCTTTAGAATTTATTCGTAAATTTCGAT
>CAUVFI010000170.1:0-3163 GCA_963551055.1 uncultured Campylobacter sp.
ACCGATATGCGCGAAGTGCAGCTCGGATATGACGAGGCCAAGCGCGCGAACGAAAGCGTTTTAAAAGGCGGCGCAAATTCAGATCCGCAAAGCTCCGCCTTGGATTCTGCGTCTGAAAATTCCGCGCCCGCATCAAGCGTCCAGGCGCAAAATTCCGGCGCAAACTTAAATTCTACGTCTGCCTCGGGCGCTATGGCGCAGAGCTCCGGCGAGATTTTAAATTCCGTACCACAAAGCCCCGGCGCGATTTCAAATTCCAAAACCACTGACGCTGCTACAAACCCCGCCTTGCAAAAGTCTCGCGTCAAAAATATCATTCTAATAATAGGCGAGAGCTTGCAGCGCGGGCATATGTCGCTCTACGGCTACGGCGTTAAAAATACGCCGCTTTTGGAGGGTCTCGAAGCAAGCGGCAATCTGATAAAATTTAGCGATACAATCTCGCCTTACGGCACGACTAATCAGGTGCTGATGCGGCTTTTAAATTTCAGCGATTACGAAAGCGAGCGCAAAAGGGCGTGGTTTCGCAACCTTAGCATCATTGATATGTTTAAGCTAAGTGGCTACCGCACCTTTTGGATCAGCAATCAAGAGGCTTTCGGCGCACATGCGCTAAGCGCTAAAAGCGCTGCCGATCGCGCGGACGCGGAATCCTTCCTCTCAAAGAGCAATCTTTATGAAACCGTCCGCATCAAGCCTGACGGAGTGCTGCTTCCGCTCATAAATCAGGCGAAAGCGGGGCAGAGCGAGCGAAATTTCTACGTGATCCATCTCATCGGCAGCCATATGGATTACAGCCTGCGCTATCCCGAGGGATTTGGTAAGTTTAGCGCGGCGGATGTAAAGGCAAAACTTACTTCCAAGCAGAAAGATGTCGTCGCATATTATGATAACAGCGTGCTTTACAACGATTTTGTCATAAATGAAATTTTTAAAATTTTTTCGGGTGATGACAGTCTCATCGTCTATCTTAGCGATCACGGAGAGAATTTATATGAAAACGGACGCCTTGGGCACGGCATGGAGAGCCGCTTTACTTACGAAATTCCGCTAATTTTCATAGGCTCTCGCGAGTTTTTGAGCGATCACGCTAAACTATGGCAGAGGCTAGCTGCGGCGAAAGATAAGCCTTTTATGAGCGATGATTTAGCGCATTTGCTAGCAGATATTATCGGTGTCGCGCCACTTGAGTTTGACGAGCGCAAAAGCCCGATACGAGCGGATTTCAATGCTTCGCGCAAGCGAATTGCTAACGGAGTCGATTATGACGAGAAATTAAAAAGCGCGAAGGGCTACGAGTTCGAGTAATAGATGAGTTTTGCTTTTATGCCGTTACATGCTGCATAAAATAGGAATTAGTATGTCCTACTTTTTGATTTGTTCATCAAATTCAGATTAAAATTTGCGCCACCCCATATGGCTACGCTGATAAAAAGGCGCGCAACGCTTGTTAAATTTTAGATCAAATTTATGCACCGCGGCTAGCTCTCCTTTTTTACCTCATCTATATACGAGTAAATCGTGACTTTCTGCGTCCTAAGCGCCTTTGCGACGAGCTCCACCGCACCTTTTACCTCAAAAATCCCTTTTTGTGCGAGAAATTTTACGATGCGCTTTCGATCCTCTTTCTTCATCCCCTTCACATCCAGATTGTGCGTAGCCGATGCGATCAGGTCTTGGACGATGTCAAGGATATTTTGCTGCGAATCGTTAGAGTTTTGCGTTTCTAAATTTACGTCGTCATTGAAACTCGCCCCGTCTAATGCCGCGTTATTGCAGCCTCCGTCGGTAAAATTTGCGCCCTGCAACTCCTTGCTATCGAGCTTTGCATTCGGCAGCAGATTTTTTATTGCTTTGTATGCCGCCATGGCGCTTGAAGTATCTATATTTACGCACAGCGCGCCTACTACTTTGCCGTCTGCGCCGCGGATCAGCGAAGTCGAGGAGCGTATGAGCTTGCCGTTTTGCGCGGTGAAGTAGTAGTTTGCGGTGCAGTCGTTTTCAAAATTTTTGCTTAGCAACACGTCCTTTATCAGATGATCGAAGCTTTGGCCGATCCTCCTGCCCGTCACGTCGCCGAGGACAAAAACGACGGAGTTTTGCGGCGTGCTCATATCGTGGATGACCACCTCGCAATCGCCGATCGTATTTTTAATAAGGTGCGCGGTCGGTATAAAGGTCTGCAAAAGCTGATTCAATTTGAGTTCCTTAAATTCCATATAAAAAAATCTATAAATTTAGATCAAATTTTAAAATTTTTGCAAATTTATAGAAATATTTATATATCTTTAATAAATTTAGAGTAAAATTATATAAAATTTTATATGCAAAGGAGCTTAAATGAAAGAAATTTATCCAAGCGGTTTCGCGCCGAAAAAGGCGCATTATGCGCCGGGCATCTTAGACGACGACGGCACGCTCTACGTCTCGGGGCAGCTAAGCGTGGATCCGCGCACGGGGGCCATCGCGGAGGGTCTTGCTGCGCAGACCGCGCAGGCTCTAAGCAACGTCGCGGCAGTGCTGGCCGCCGCGGGTGCAGATAAAGGCGACGTGCGGATGTGCCGCGTCTATACGCCTGACGTCGCGAACTGGGACGTGATCGACGAGCAGTACGCGCTGTTTTTCGGCGCGCACAAGCCCGCTCGCGTCGTGGTACCGACTACGGCTCTACACTTCGGCTGCCTTGTAGAGATCGAGGCCCTCGCAAAAATCAAAGAGAAAAAATAGGAGTGAAAATGAGCGATTTCATCTGCACGGGCTGCGGTAAGCACGCGCCCATCGATACTTTGAGTTATAAATGCGACTGCGGCGGGCTGTATAAGCTAAACTCCGACGCGCCTAAATTTAACCCCGCGCTCGTAGATCAAAGCGAGTTTAGCATCTTTAGATACCGAAGATTTATGGGCATCGACACGGCTAAATTTAGAGAAATTTCGATGGGCGAGGGGCTCACGGCGAGCGTGGAATTCGGTGAAGACCTCTATCTCAAGCTCGATTACGCGATGCCTACGCTTTCGTTCAAAGATCGCGGCGCGGCGGTTTTGGCGCTGCATGCTAAAAATATCGGCGTGAAAAAGGTGCTGCAAGACTCCAGCGGCAACGCGGGCAATGCCGTGGCGGCGTATTGCGCTCGCGCGGGCATCGAGTGCGAAATTTACGTCCC
>CAUVFI010000171.1:0-3151 GCA_963551055.1 uncultured Campylobacter sp.
CACGAGCCGTTCATCCGCTCCTCAAGTCCGCCCGTGAGAAATAAAATTTTAGCATCCTCGCCGCCCAGCTCGATGACGACATCGGTCTTTGGAAACATCCGCTTGACGCCGAGCGAGGTAGCGAAAACCTCCTGGACGAACGGAATTTTACAATTTTTGGCGATACCCATGCCCGCCGAACCAGCTATGGCAACGCTGAATTGCTCGCCTGCGTAAGTTTTTTGGATTTGCAAAATTTTATCCAACACCAGCTCTTTGGGCTTTGCCAAATGCCGCTCGTAGCTCTTGCTTAAAATTTCATATTTTTCGTTTAAAACTACCGTTTTAACAGTGGTTGATCCTACGTCAATGCCTAAAAAAATCACATCTCGCTCTTTACTGAATAAATTTTTACTCGGCCGAATCCTCGAATTTAGCGCGAGCTTTCTAAATTAAAATTTGCATTTTATAGTAATATTTTTAAACGCAAATAAAATCAGGATATATTTTATCTTTTTCTATCGAAAAAGACGATTTTTAGGCAGTTTAGAATTAAAAATTTTAATGGAAAAGTTGTAAAATTTTAGATTTAATGCGAGTAGATTTTGCGCGAAATTTTTTAAAATCTCGCGCATTATTAAAAAGAGCTTCCCTTTGAATTGGAAAGCATAAATTTAAAGGATTATTTTCGAAGCTCTTTGATTTTAGCCGCTTTACCGCGTCTGTCGCGTAGATAAAATAGCTTCGCGCGTCGAACGCGTCCTTTTCTTAGAACCTCGATGCTTTCGATGCTCTCGCTGTAGATCGGAAAAATTCTCTCTACGCCGACGCTATTAGCGCCGATCTTGCGGATGATAAAAGTCTCGCTGACGCCGTTTCCGCGACGCGCAATGCAGGTGCCTTCAAAATTTTGAATTCTGCTCTTATCGCCCTCTTTGATTCTGATGGCTACCTTTAAGGTGTCGCCGGCACGGAAATCAGGCACACTTTTGCTTGTGATCTGAGCGTCCTCAAACGCTTGGATATATTTGTTTTTCATAAATTTCCTTTATTTCTGGCGATTTTTCGGTACATATCCGGGCGGAAGAACCTAGTTTTGCATAGCGCCATTTTATTTTTTAAGCTGCGCATTTTAGCGTGATTACCCTTTAAAAACTCTGAAACTATAGGTAAATTTTCAAAAACATCGGGCTTTGCGAACGCGGGCGCCTCTAAAATTCCGCCTTCAAAGCTTTCTTCGACGAGCGAGCTTTCGTTGCCTAAAACGCCCTTTATGTTGCGGCTTATAGCATCGCACATACAAAGCGCACCGAGCTCTCCGCCGGTAAGAACGAAATCGCCGATACAAAAAATTTCATCTACATATCTTTCGACTATGCGCTCATCGATCCCCTCGTAGCGCCCGCAGATAAAGCATAAATTATCTTGGCTGCTTAGGCGCTTAGCATCGTTTTGGTTAAATTTTTTACCGGCGGGCGAGAGGTAGATAAACTTGGCGTTTTTAAATTTAGCTCTTACGTGTTCTATAGTCCCGGCAAGCGGCTCCGTGCCGATCAAAAGCCCCGCACCGCCGCCGATCATATAATCATCTACTTTTTTATAGCGATTTGTCGTGAAATTTCGCGGGTTAAAAAAATGCGTCGCAATTATTTTCTTATCGGCCGCGCGCTTTAAAATCGAGTCCTCAAAATACGGCGCGATGAGATTTTCAAACAGCGAAACGAAGATAAAATTCATGAGTTTTCCAAAATCGCGCGCGCATTTTGTGTAAAAATTTTACGCTCGCTAAGCGAAATTTCTTTCACATAGGCGTCCACGTAGGGAATGAAAAATTCTTTCGGCAAAGCCTGCGAGATTAAGCTTTCATCCGTTTCTATCTCAAAAAGATAACCGCTTCCGATCTGCGATATGTTCTTTACGCGCCCTAAAATCGCGCCGTCTTCATAAATTTCAAGCTCGATAATATCGAAGTAAAAGAACTCGCCCTTTTGCAATTTGCAAAATTTCCGCGTGTCTTCTTTGCTTCGGTAAATGATTTGGTTGGTTAAATTTACCGCCGCTTCTACGCTTTCGTAATTTTTAAAAATAGCGCTAAAGTTTGCGCCGTTGAAGGATAGAATTTCTAAAATTTCGCCGTTTCGCAGATAAAATTTGGCGCCTTTTTTAAACTGAGGGGGGAAGTCGCTGCGATCAAAAATTTTAACCGCACCCTTTAGGCCGATAGTCCGACCGAGCTTCGCGACCTCTAAAAGATCATCAGGCATCTTTGGCTTTGACGGTAATTTTATAATTGATCGGATCTTTTGCTTTATAGCCGATGATGACGGTCTTTATGGCGTTTATCATTTTGCCGTCCTTGCCGATGAGCTTGCCGGTATCGGCCTTGTCGGCATAGACGATGATCTCGGTAAAGTTCTCACCGACCCGCTTTTGCGTAGAGACGGACTGCGGATAGTCGGCGATCAACTTTGCGTATTCTTTTATAAAATTTTCTACCATTTTATTTGCTTGTGATTTGAGCGACCCTATCGCTTAACTTCGCGCCTACGCTCTTCCAGTATGCCAAACGCTCCGCGTCGAATTTGATATTATCACTCTCTTTTAGCGGGTTATAAAAGCCGATCGTCTCGATAAAGCCGCCGTCGCGTCTTTTTCTACTATCCGTTACCACGATGCGGTAAAAAGGCTGCTTCTTTCTTCCGATTCTTGTAAGCCTAACAACTGTTGCCATTTTTTCTCCTTAAATTTTTGTAAGTTTTAGAACTTGCAGATGGCTAAAACTTAAACATCTGCAAACTCTACCGAGAGGCTATCTCGGTAAATTTTGCCTTTGAGCGATTGAGGCAAGCCCCTGCATGCCGCCCTTGCCCGAAAATTTCTTCGCAAGCTTCGAAGCGCCCGCGAACTGCTTCAAAAAGCGGTTTACTTCCACCTGCGAAAGTCCCGCGCCAGCAGCAAGTCTGCGCTTGCGCGAATTATTTAGCAGATCGGGATTTTCGCGCTCTTTCGGCGTCATAGAGTTGATCATCGCTTTGATATGAAGTATCTCTTTTGAGTTTTCCAAATCGATATCTTTTATCTTATTCGCCATGCCGGAAAGCCCCGGGATCATGCCGATTAAATTTTTCATATTGCCGAGCTTTTTCACGCTTTCGAGCTGATTTACGAAATC
>CAUVFI010000172.1:0-3137 GCA_963551055.1 uncultured Campylobacter sp.
ATCACGCTTCATTTTTTCACAAAGGAAACCTAATGTTAGAAGGTATCGTTAGAGATAGTATCGGTAAAAGGGCTTCAAAATCCCTAAAACGAGATGGTTATCTAATCGCTAATATTTATGCGAAAGGATTTGAAAATATTAACGCAGCGTTTAAAGTAAACGACTTTATCAAAGCTATGCGCGCAAAAGAAGATCTTCCTTTCGAGGTTAGCGTGGGCGGTAAGACATATCGCGTCATCGTGCAAGAATACCAAAAGCACCCCGTCACAAATACCCTAACCCACGTAGATTTACGCGTAGTTCAGGATGACGTGGTAAGCAAATATTTAGTGCCGGTTAAGGTAACTGGCGTCGCTAAAGGCTTAAAAAACAAAGGTATTTTGGTGCAATCCAAGCGCCGTATCGCCGTAAAATGCGCCGGCAAAGATCTACCAAACGATTTTACGCTCGATGTGAGTGATCTTGACGTAGGCGATTCGCTTTTGATCCGCGACATTCCGGTAAAAGAGGGCGTCAGTATCATCCTAGACGGCTCGGTAGCGGTAGTCGGAGTTACTTCGGCTAAATAGGGGCGCCTATGATACTGATCGCAGGACTTGGGAATCCTGCTCAGAAATACGCAGACACCAGACATAACGTCGGTTTTATGCTAATCGACGAAATTTTAAAGACGGGCGGCTTTAGCGAGCTTAGTTCGTCTAAATTCCAAGGCGAGCTTTTTAAAAAGGGCTCGCTGCTTCTTTTAAAACCCCAAACTTTTATGAACTTAAGCGGCAACTCCGTAAAGGCGGTGAACGATTTTTACAAACCGGAGCGCATCATCGTGGTGCACGACGATATAGATTTGGATCTAGGCGCCGTTAAATTTAAAAAAGGCGGCAGTAGCGGCGGGCACAACGGCATCAAATCGATCGATGCGCTAATCGGTGCGGATTACGAGCGCGTGCGTATTGGCGTGGGTAAAAAACAGCAAGGGCAGGATGCGGCAAATTTCGTACTCGGAAATTTTAACGAAAGCGAGCGCGAGAAGCTAAGCGAAATTTTACCCTACGTCGCGCGCGCGGTAGAGGAGCTCATTTGCTCGGATATAGAGCAGATCGCGCAAAAATTTACGATTAAAAAGGCTAGGGTGTGAAGTTATACGTAAAATACGCGGCTCTTTCTTATCTGAAGTATTTTTTTATCCTTCTAATAGCCCTTGAGTGCTTTTACGTAGGCATAGATGTGCTTACCAATCTCAAAGATTTTCCTTCAAGTGCAAATACCGCTCTTTTGTATATCGCTCTAACTGCAGCGGTCGCGCTTAGCTACACGCTGCCGCTAAGTCTTATTTTTGCGCTTATTTTAATGGGCTTTAATATGATCCGTAGCAACGAGCTGGTGAGCTTTTATGCGCTTGGAGTTAGCAAAAATGCTCTGATAATCCCTCCATTTTTGATCGCACTTGCGATTACTGCAGGCTTTATAGCTTTAAATTCCACCCCGTTTGCATACGCATTAAAATTTCAAAAGAATTTAACCGATTTATCGCCTACGGGGGGAGATATGTTTTTGAAATTTGAGGGTAAATATATCTACATCAAAGCTCTAAACGGCAAAAACGCAAATGATATAACGATCTTTAATATAGGGGATAACTCCGTTGCTTCGCGCTCGCACGCAAGCTCTGGCGAATACGCAGGCAAAATTTGGCATCTGCGCGACGTAAATACCACTACTTTACCAGCGCAGCTTAAACTTGGAGGGAGTGGATTAAGAAGTGAGTTTAGCGCGCAGAGCGAGGCGCTTAAGGGCTTTGATCCAAGCTCAATTGCAAGCGTTTATGATACGAGTAATGTATATTCGATCAGGGATGCTCTGCGTTCGATCCGCACCTTTTCGCATCAAGGCGTGAATATCTCCACCATAAAAGCAAGTCTTTATAATATGATATTTTTTCCGTTGTTTGCACCTTTGGCGGTATTGGTTCTGTATTATTATCTGCCCGTTACGGGACGATTTTTTAATCTCGCGCTACTAAGCTTTGGATTTTTTATCGCTACGCTATGCGCTTGGGGCGTGCTTTTCGTGTTAATTAGATTTTCTCTCAACGGCGTCATCATCCCAGAACTTGGCATTATCGTGCCCATAACAGCGTTATTAGGCTTTGCGGCATTTTTGGTTTTTAAGCATCGTTAAGCCTTGATTTGTTAGAATGGCGCAAAATTTATCGGTGGAAATTCTATGGATTATTCAAGCTTAGCCCGCAAATACGGCACCCCTTTATACGTTTACGATTTTAACGAGATACAAAAGAATTTCATAGCGCTCAAAGAGGCCTTTGCAGCGCGCAAGTCGCTCGTTTGCTTCGCGATTAAAGCCAATTCCAACCTTAGCGTTTTGAAGTTTTTGTCAGATCTGGGTAGCGGTTTTGACTGCGTCAGCATCGGCGAGCTGCGCCGCGCTCTGTATATCGGCGCAAAGAGCTATAAGATCATATTCTCGGGCGTCGGCAAGCAAGACAGCGAGCTTGAGTTTGCGCTAAAGTCGGACATCTTGCTGATAAATTTAGAAAGCGAAGCCGAGATGCTGCGTCTGGAGCGGATCGCGCAAAATCTAAATAAGCCCGCTCGCATCAGCATCCGCGTAAATCCGAACGTCGATGCTAAGACCCACCCCTACATCTCCACGGGGCTAAATGAGAATAAATTTGGCGTTAGTATCGAGACTGCACGCAAGATGTATATCTACGCCAAAAAGAGCAAATTTTTAAATCCCGTCGGCATCCACTTTCACATCGGCAGCCAGCTCACGGACATCTCTCCGATTTGCGACGCCGCAAAGATCGTAAGCGATCTACTGCGCGAGCTGCGAGCCCTTGAGATCGATATAAAATTTTTCGACGTGGGCGGCGGCATCGGCATCCGCTACGAGGATGAAAAACAGATCGTGCTCTACGACTACGCGCAAGGAATTCTAAAGAGCCTAAGCGGGCTAGATGTCACGATCGTGTGCGAGCCGGGGCGCTTCATCACGGGAGCTTCGGGCGTCCTCCTTACCCGCGTGCTTTACGAAAAACAAAACTGCGGCAAGCGCTTCGTCATCGTTGACGGCGCGATGAACGATCTCATACGCCCGAGCCTCTACGGCGCGCACCA
>CAUVFI010000173.1:0-3130 GCA_963551055.1 uncultured Campylobacter sp.
TCGGCTCCGCAACTTCCTTTGAGTTCGTTTTCCGTGGCATTGATGAAAAACCAATCCTCGTCATCTCTATCGATATTTATTTTGATCGGCTTTTTCCCGCTCTCGCCATCGATTTTAATCAACCAACCGGGATTATCGACCGTTTCTAGCGTAAGGCCATATTCATGCTCCCATTCTCCGTCGCATTTGGAAGCGTACCAGTTTTGTATGAGTTTTAGATTATTCATTACTCCTCCTTTAATTTCATAAATTTCAAAATTCCCGATCCATTGGGCTTGGATATTGTGTTTGAAGCAAAGCTTTTTTGCTATTTAAATTTAATCGCTTATTAGGAATTTCTTTTCTACGCCATCTTTCTTTATGTCGATTATCTTCCACCCCGGTCTATTTAAAAATTTTATAGCTTTTTCATCCAGTTCGGACAATGGCTCCTCTTGATTGCATCTGGTTTTAAGATAATATAGCGAAAGATCGCCCGTTCGATTTTCATCCATAAGCTGCATTATGCACTTATCGTTTGGATACCCACTATCATAGCGGTTTATCATCATAAATGCCTCACAGCTCTTATGAAACGGGAAGCGACCGAAATTAAAAAGGTTGCCGACGAGCTCAAATACAAGGACAAAAAACAGAAATAAAATGAATAGCTTGATCATTCTGCGTTTCATTGCGGCGCTTCCTAAATTTTGAAATCAAAGATTCGTTTGTGTTTTAAATGCCGGACGGTATTTGCGCTCAAGTCGCGGGTGCGTCCAAGCGCTAGTAGCGGTCTGGCACAAAATTTACGACGCTATCTCGCTTTTTGCCGCGCCGGTTGCGGCGGATTCGCTTTCGTTCATGATGATGAGCTGTTTTGCGCGCTTAATCTTGGTATCGTCGCGAAACACCGCGCGCACCTTATCCATGCCGGTGTAAAATTCCTTCATCAAAACAAGGCACAGATATGCGCCGAATTCCGTCGTGCGGATGATCTCGTTCTCGATGCGTACGGCTCCTGCAAGCCTTAGCAGACTAAGTTCTCTGCCCAGTTCGCGGCGCAAATTTAGATCGTTTGCGGCGTTAAATTTAGCGATATCGATCTCGCCGTTAAAAAGCTCGGTCAAAAAGAGGTATTTTGCGCGCTCGGATCTATTAAAATCGCAGGTGGCGATGACGGTGCTTTCGTTTTTGCGCACCCTGCTTGCGTACTCTTCGAGGTTGAACGCATTTACGAGCAGCCTGCCGCCTAGGAAACTAAACGCGCCGCTTCCGATGCCTACGTATTCGTGATTCGTGCCTACATACTCGTCGCTCATATTTGATTTTTCGCGAGCGAAGGCCCATGCGTTGCTGCGGTGCCAGCTAGAAAATTCCTTGCAGATGATGGAGTAAAATTCCTCCTCGTTATCGACGTTGCTAACGCCGAGACTTCGTGCTATTTGATCGCGCATCAAAGGCGATTTCATCAGCGGATACAGCGTGATCTGCTCCGGTTTTACCGCCTTTGCTGCTTCGATGTCGCGAAGTAAAATTTCGCGCGTTTGAAACGGAAAGTTAAAGATCAGATCCAGGCTTAAAATCGGCAAAATTCCGACCGCTCGGGATAGCTTTTCTTGCAGAATTTCGCCCGAGCCGAATTTGTCATAGCGCGAAGCTTTACGTAAAATATCATCATCAAAGCTCTGCACCCCTACGCTTAGGCGATCTATTAGCCCGCGAAATCGCAGCAAGCTCTCAGGCTCGATGTGGTTGGGATCGCTCTCGCACGAGACCTCTTTGATGCTAAAAAGCGACTTGGCAAGCTCCAGCGTGCGCGCTAACTCATCCTCGTCGATAAGCGTCGTGCCGCCGCCTACATAAAGCGTCTCAAAGTCGTAGCCTGCGTCCTTCGTGCGCTGCATCTCGGTGCGTAGCGCGCCGAAATACGCCTTGCACGCGCCGCGCTCGTAGGCGTATTTGTGAAAGGAGCAGTACGGGCAAAACGTGTGGCAGAAGGGCACGTGCATGTAGAGCATATATTTTTTATCGGGGTTTGGAATTTTGGCGATATTTTCCTGCGTGATGTCGATTCTAAGGGAGTTGTATAGGGATTTTTGCATAGTTTCGGCGGCGTATTTTTTGGCGAAGCTATGCACCATTTGACTGATAAAATTCATAAAACTTTAACCTTTTTTAAACTTAAAAATTAACTTTTGAAGTTTATCGAAAACTAACTTATAAATTTATCAATAATTCAATAAAAAGCGCAGTGCCGCCATATATATTAGCGTAGGAAGCGCTATCGTCACGAGCGAATTGCGAAATTTAGCATGCACGACAAACGCCATAATTAGGCAAAATAGCAGCGTCGCCGTTTGCAGCGCGTCCACGCTAAAAGCTCGCTCGCCCGAAAAGCTAGACAGCATCGTTTTAAGCGCATAGATCGTCAAAACGACCATTATCAAAAGGCCCGAGTTTTTCTGCAGATACGATAAGCTTGGACTCGCGGTCTTTTTCTTAAAAAGCAGCAGTGGCAAAAATCGCGTCAAAATCGTAGCGAGCGAGGCCAGAAAGATATAGGGCAAAATTTCCACTACCTGCTCCTTTTTAGGAATTTTCGCAGCCTGCGTCCCGTGCGCGAAGGTCGCTCGAAGTATTTACGAAAGAGCAGCAAAACCGCAGTGCCGAAAATCAGAGTGCCGAATAAAAAGTATTTTGTAGGAAAGATAAAAAGCCCCGCAAATGCGCAGGCAAAGCCCAGCAATAGCACTTTGTATTGCGGATTTGCTTTAAAAACCTCATAGGTTAGCATCGCAAAAAGCGCCGTCAGGCTAAACTCGACCCCGCTAAAATCAAGCTTTAAGCTTGCTCCCAAAACAGCCCCCGTAACGACGCCCGCAACCCAGTAGGATTGATTTAAAACTGCCGTTAGATTATAGAGCAGATCAAGCTCTTTTAGTCTTTGCGGCGTTACGGGCTGTTCGCCGCTAAGCTCCTCGGGGCGCAAAAACGCGCGCGATTTTAGCAGCGCAAAGGTTTCGTCCGTAAGGGCATATACGGCGTAAATTTTATGACGCACGAAGCGCAGCTCGTCCAGCACCGACATCGTATAGAAAAAATGGCGAAAATTTAGCAAAAACGCCACGACGAAGGTATCTACGAGCGAGGC
>CAUVFI010000174.1:0-3124 GCA_963551055.1 uncultured Campylobacter sp.
CCTATGATGACGCCGCATTCGCCCGGTAAAATTTGCTTTAGCGCCCTGCCCTTATCGTCGCTAAGAGCACGCACCTTGCCGTATGCAATGCCCGCTACGACGGTGTCTCCGACGTGCAGGGTGCCATTTTGCACGATGACGGTGGCAACTGCGCCGCGCCCTTTTTGAAGGGAACTTTCGATGATGGTTGCTTTAGCCTGCTTGCTAGGATCGGCTTTGAGCTCCAAAAGATCGGCTTGCAAAAGCACGATCTCTAATAAATTTTCGATTCCGTCGCCCGTCTTTGCGGAGATCGGCACGAACTCGTAGCTGCCGCCCCACTCGGTAGGCATGATGTCAAGCTCTGCAAGCCCGGTTTTTACGAGATCGGGATTGGCGTTAGGCTTGTCCATCTTATTTATTGCGATGATGATCGGAACGTTTGCAGCCTTGGCGTGCGCTATAGCCTCCTTAGTCTGAGGCTTGACGCCGTCGTCTGCGGCCACTACGATGATTACGATATCGGTAACCTCGGCTCCGCGCGCGCGCATCGAAGTAAAGGCCTCATGACCCGGAGTGTCGATGAAGGTGATCTTCCTACCGTTTTTCTCGACCATATACGCGCCTACGTGCTGCGTGATGCCGCCCGCTTCGCCGCTTGCTACGCGAGAGTTTCGGATATAATCGAGCAGGCTCGTTTTACCGTGATCGACATGCCCCATAATGGTAATGACAGGCGCTCTAGCGATTAAATTTTCTTCGCCTTCGCTGTCCTCGTAGGCCTTGATGTAATCAAACTCCTGCGCCTCATCGATGATATTTACCTCAATGCCGAATTCGCTTGCTAAAATTTCTATCGCGTCCTCGTCCAAAAAGTCGTTTTTCGTCGTCATCATCCCAAGCGCAAATAGCTTGCCGATGATCTCGCTAGGCTGCTTTTTGATCTTATCGGCGAACTCATAGACGCGGATCTCTTTTGGGATATTTACCGAGCTTACGATTTCGCTACCCTGCTCGCGAGGAGCTTTTTTATGCTTTTTGCGACCGCCGCGACTTATGCCACCTTCGCTGCTAAAAATTTGATTCTGCGAGGCGCGATAAATATTGGGTTGGTTTTTACTTTTGGTGCGATTTTCGGTTTGGATCGGTTTGACGGTGAAATCGGGCATTACCACGACATCTTCGTCCTCAATGACGATATCCGCCATCTCGTGATCAGGAATGATGTCGATTTTAAGGGCGTCCTCTTTTTTAGCGGCGGGGGCTTTTTTCTTTTCGATCTTTTTCTTTTTCAAATTTAGTTCAGCGTTTGAAAAGATCGCCTCTAGGCTCGCACTTATCTTTTCGCGCCTAGGCTCGGTTCTATCTTGTGCCGCCGGGGCTTGAACTTCTTTTTTCTTTTTGACGATGACTAAGCCGCGGCGCTTTTGCAAGCTCTCGCTAGCGATACTATCGCCGCTGTTTATCTGCACCGAAGCGGGCTTTGAAGCGGTGCTTTGCTTCTCCTCTTTCTCCTGCGGGGCGGAGGAAATTTCTTCTTTTTGATTTTGAGATTTTTCGGTTTTTGCCTCAGGCTCTTGTGTACGCGCTTTTTCGTCGCTAGGCTCTTTGGCGCTCTGCGCGGACTCTTTGGATTCGGAAGCTTTTAAGCTTTCCGCCTTTTTAGGGCTCTCTTTTTTAGCGGTTTTTTTAGTTTCGCTCTGTTTTTTAGCGGGCTTACTCTCGTCCTCTTGCGCTTTTTCGGAACTTTTCTTTGCGGGCTTTGACTTTTTCCCCGGCAAAATTCCCGTCTGGATATAATCGTAAATAGCGGCAGCTTCTTCTTCGCTTACTTTATTCGACGCGGTTTTTACCTTTTTAAAGCCCATCTCCTGCGCTTTTTCGATTATCTCTTTGCTTGCGTATCCAAGCTCGTCCGCGATATCTTTAATCAGAACACCCATTTAAAACCCTCTCCTTGATATGTCCCAAATCTGCGCTAGACGCAAATTTAGATAGATATTTTGAAATTTTCTCTTTTTGATTTATGCAACCGTCGCAAATATAAAATTGTCTGTTTGAGCTTATATTTTTAAAATTTTGCAAAAAAGCGTGGAGTTCGCGCTTGGCGAAGCGCCCCTTGCAAATAACGCACATCCTAATCGGTTCGCTCATGCGATTATATCTTTATTTTTCTTAGTCAATATTAAAGCCGCCATTGTCGATATCTAAAATTTCGACGCGGAAGTTTTTAAAATTTTCGCTAAGGCAGGCCTTAAGCTTTGCGGCGTCGCTTTTATAAACCAAATTTAAAAAGCTTGAGCCGCTGCCCGAGAGTGAGCTCATAAGCGCGCCGTTATCATAGGCGATCTCGCGCAGCTTAAAAAGCTGCGGAAGCGCGCCCATACGCACCTGCTCATGCATCTTGTCGATACAGGCATAGCGCAAGCTCTCGTAGTCGCGCCGCATAAAGCAAGCGGTCAGAAACGCCGCGTGAGAGAGGTTGCTAACGCAATCCTTGATCGAAAAGCTCTTAGGCAGCTTGCCGCGAGATTCGTTCGTAGACATCGGAGTATCGGGGATGACGACGACGGCTTGCAGATCTTGCGAAATTTCGCATTTTTGCGTGCGAACCGTCTTGCCGTCCACGACGCTGCTGACAAAGCCGCCGAGCGTCGCGGGCGCGATATTATCGGGGTGATTTTCATATTCCAGCGCCGTGTTTAAAATTTTAGCGCGATCGATCTCAAACCCGCAAATTTTATAAGCGCTTGCGATGGCGCCTACGATCACGGCCGAGCTGCTGCCCAGCCCACGCGAAAACGGGATGTTGTTGTGAAAAGCAAATTTAAAATTTATCTCTTGCCCGCCGCCTAGTTTTCTGTAAATTTCATTGAAAATATTCAAAAAAGCGTTGCCCTTCTTAAGCCACGCTCTGTCGCTGCCCTCACCGCTAAGCGATACGCAAAAAAACTTCTGCTCGGTAATCTCTACTTCGTTAAATAGCCCTAGGCTAAGGCCGAGCGCGTCGAAACCGGGACCTAAATTTGCGCTCGTCGCAGGAATTCTTATAATCAAGCTCTCTCCTAAACCGCTTCTATGATGTAATTTGGAAGTATATCATCGCTTTTATTTAAAACCGATAAATCCTGCGGCAAAGATAGCG
>CAUVFI010000175.1:0-3115 GCA_963551055.1 uncultured Campylobacter sp.
CCCTCGCTAAGCGGCACGCGCAGGTAGTCGCAAAGCCCCTCGCGAAAGCTAAGCTCGTTTGAGTGGTGTTCGTATGGCGAAACGAGCACGAGCGGAAGCTGCGCGGCGCGTAAATTTGCCTCGCCGATCGCGCTTCTGGTCGCAGGCGGCAGATAGATGCCGAGCAGCTCCTGAAATTTCTTGATCGCGGCCGTCGCGCCCTGTCCGCAGGCGATGAGATAAAACCGCTCGTCAAGCCCCAGCAGCTTTTTTAGGCTCTCTCGCGCGTCCTCGTAGCGCCGCTGCGTGATGATGGCGCTGGAGCTACTATCGGAGTGGGTGTTGGCGTAGGTTTTGAGTACCTCCGCTATCTCGCGCTCTACGGGCTCATAAGCAAGCCCCGAAGCCGCGAAATCAAAATAGTGCACGCCTTGTTTTAGGATGATATTTTTTCGAATTTCGTCTAAGCTTAACATTTGCGGCCTTTAAAATTTAAGTGATTAATTATAGTGAAATTTGGATTAATTTAAGACCTGGCAGGAAGGAATTTCAATGAGAATTTAGAAAAGCTTTGCCTACTATATCGCTTAAGTTCTTATGTTATATAGTTTTACTCCTTCAAATTCATTGATTACTATCTAGTTTTTTAGCTGCTTCTTGTCTTAGAATTTCAGCATAATCTTTTATATCTATTTTCTCGCCGTTATGTAGAATTTTCACTTTCGCTTCCTCTAGCATTTCCTTAAAATTTAAATATTTAAAAAATGTCTCAATATCGAATGCCTCAGTACTATTTTTATCTTTGAGGCTGCTTTTTTGCAAAATCTCTTCATCGCTTAGCCCATTGCCGCAAAGAGCTTTATATCTATCTATTTTCATATTATAGAAATTTAATATTTTGATGTCCGGTTCTAGCTTAGTACATTTTTTATCGTTTGGCATATAACCGAAAAATTTTATAAAATCTTTTTCTTTCCAGTATCTATCTGTTCCCTTTTCCCTCTCTTCGTTATTTTTAACTTCCCATCTGCCTCGAAGAGCCCAATCATATGATTCTAAAATCTTCTCTCCATAGCAGTAATCATTCATATGGTTTATGTAAGACTCTTTCTTTTTTATAGATCCAGCTAAACTATCCAAACAATTTCTATAAGCCGTAACAATATCATCTTGACTCGGTAGACCATCTATATTATATTTTATTAATAATTCTAATTTATCTTTATACATCATATCCCGCGGAAGAAAAGTATAAATAGATTTTTTAAATATTTCCTTTTGTTTAAACGAAACGCCGTTCTCACTTAAATAATACAAAGGACCTTCATATGCTTTCGGTTTCATACCTCTTTGTAGCATCATATTGGCAATTTCTATCAAATTACTATATATTGCATAGTTTAATGGATAAACAGGATCTTTTGAGTGATCATGATTGATTAGACACTCAGTACGTAATTTTATATCTATATTGTTGCCAACTATGATTTCGGTGTCGTCAGAATATCTAGGGCAAACTATATAGCCCTGCACCATTTTGACTTCTTCAAATTTAACGCCGTTATCTAAAAGCAGTCTTACCGATTTAGTAGCATTATTTTCTATCGCATAGGCCATAGCAGATAGCTTGTATTCATCTTTTTTATGTATATCCGCACCTAGCTTTATAAGCTCTTGGGTAGTATTTGTATCATCCCAAAAGCTAGAATACATCACGGGCGTTACCCCTCCGTGCATAGTATGATCGACAGTTAGATTATTATCTTTCATAAATTTTAAAATTTCATCAGTTTGCTTGCTTTTTAAAAGTCTTTTTAGCTCTACGTCTGTGGCGGGTTCTTTGAATACGTTTTTTGGATTTGAATTGTAATCTATATCCCAGTAGCGAAATGCGAAGCTATCGACCTCTTCTTGAGTTACGTATTTGCTAAGACCTGGCACTTTGGAGACATTAGTATCTGAAGTAACGGTAAAATGGGTTTGTTTGCGCTCTATAAGACCCGATCTTTCGCCTAGCAGATACAGCGCGCGCGACTATCACGCAGATGGCATAAATAAACCGAAGTTTGAAGCTTTTCAAAATTTCCCCTTAAAATTTTGCTCGCGACTATACCCAATGAGTACTTAATAAAATATAAATACTATAATAGGCACGATAGGTAAAGCTGAGCGAAAAATGCCGTTAGTTCGGGTTTAAATGATGAAATCTTTCGAGTAAATTTGGCGAACGAATGTCATCATAGACCTTATTTGCGTAGCTACATCTTCTATTTACACCTACGCTAGGCTCTATATCCGAGGCTCGTTCGCCGTAAATTTTACCGCAACATCTTTGCACAAACTCTTCTTGAAAGCGCAAATCTGAAAATCATTGTCGTGCTAATGAGCGGCGAATCGCTACCGTATCACCAAAAGCGTATTTTGCGGGATTTGTTCTCAAGCTGCTCGCGCGGCTATGAAGTGCGCTTTGCGGCTATTTGCCGATAAAATTTTTCTGCAGCCACTCCATCGCTTTTTCTTCGCTTTCAAATCTACCGCTTTTGGCGACTTGAAACTGCCCCTCATAGAAGCGAATTCTAATACCGTCTTGGACGCTATCTACCTTGATGCGCGTGATCCTGTCTTTGTTTAGATAGGTTCGGTCGTTTAGTTTTACAAACATCGTTCTCTCCTTTAAAATTTAATGGTTTTTATCTCCCGCTTTACTTGCGTCTTTCTCGCCCTCTTTTTTCAAAAAAAGCTCCTTAAAGCGCTCGTTTGCGTAGTTTTCTATATCGCTTTGCAGCTGCTTATACGCGGCGATCAGCTCATAGGCACGTGCATTTAGCGTCGTGCCTGCGGCATTGCCACCGCCTTGCTTGGTGCTAAAGAGCTCCTCTTGCAGATTTTTTTGTAAAATTTGCAGATGGCTCCAGCACTTTTTATAGTTCATCCCCAAAACCTCGGCGGCTTTAGAGATAGAGCCCGTTTGAGCGATCACATCTAGCACTTCGGTTTTGCCCTTGCCGAAAATGAGCTCGCCCTGCGCATTTTCGATCCAAGTTTTTGTTTTTACCCTCATTCTTTTGCCTTTCTTCTCCTTAAAGCAGCCCAGCTGACAATATTTCACGTCTATGCCGTGCTCCTTAAGCGTAGA
>CAUVFI010000176.1:0-3084 GCA_963551055.1 uncultured Campylobacter sp.
AAATAATCGTGTCCGAAATTTCGCGGGCGGCGCGAGAGCGCACGAAAAATATGCGAATATTCGTAGTTAATCGCCATGTGCGCGCACACCGTCGTAACGCCCAGCTCAAGCGGCGCATAGATCATCTCCAGCGCCTCGTAGCGGCGCGAGCTCGGCACCGAGCTTTCGTTTCCGACGTGGATCACCAGCGGCAAGCCTAGCTTGGCGAGCTTTTCAAAATACGGCACGTAGCGAGGCAGCCTCGTATCCAGATCCCAATAGTTTTGTAAAAATTTCGCCCCCTTAAATCCGAGCTCAAAGCAGCGATCGATCTCATCGAGCGCGTCCGCTCGCTTTGGATTGATGCTAAAAAACGGCACGATGAGATCAGGGTTTTTTTGATAAATTTCAAACACGCTGTCGTTGTCCGCGCAGACGGTCTTATCGCGATGGATTAGCTCGCCCGCGTCGCTAAATTTAGCATCCACGCCGAAAAGCACCGCCTTTTTAACGTATTTCGAAGCTTTAAGCCCGCCGAGCAGAGCGTCCACATAGGCCTCGTATGGCTCTTTGATCGCGCGCGATACGTCTATGCCGAAGCGCCTGCCGAAAAGGCGCAGCGCGAGCCTGTCGTAAGGGCGGTCGAAGCGCACCTCCTTGCTTAGAAGATGGACGTGAAAATCAAGCGTTTGCATCGGGGATCCTTGGAAAAATTTTGCCGAGTTTATATCAAATTGCGGTAAATAGTTAGAATTTTAAATTCGAGTTTAAATTTAAGCTCCGCGCCCTGCCGCGCCTTTAAATTTTAAAATTTAAACCTCGCCGCAAGAGCCGCTAATTGATATTTAATGCCGTTTTAAAGCTACGGCGATATACTTGCGATTTGAAAAGCTATTTCAATTAAGGAGCGAAGATGGAGTTTGAAATTTTAGAAAATTCCGCCGATTTTAAGCCTAGCGATCTAGATGAGATAATGGTATCGATCGGCTGGGATACGGAGCAAAATGCAGCCTCCGTTCCGCCGCACGAGACATACAGGGTGTGGCGCACCTATGATTACGTGGCGATTGCCAAAACGCAGGGCAAGACCGTGGGGGTGCTGGAGGCGTTTTGCGACCGCGACAACTTCGCTACGAGCTATCTTTACTGCGTGATAGTTCATAAGGATTATCAAAGGCGCGGTATCGGCACGGCGCTCGTGAATGCCTTTAATAAACGCTTTGCGCACACCACCACCTTTGTCGTGACCCCTCTGCACAAAGCTGAGGGTGCCGGAGAATTTCTACAAAAGTGCGGCTTTAAAAACGCGTCGGAGCACTTCACGATCCACATGAGGAAGCGAAATTCGATATAGCGAGCATAAATTTTAAAATTTATCGAGCTTTGGCTCTAAAACGGTTGGAATTTTAAATTTAGCTATGAGCTGCTATAATCGCTAAAATTTAAGGAGCCAAAATGATCACTATGCAGATCCAAAGCGGCGTCGATCGCGATACTCTCGAAACTTTTAAGAAGCTTTTTTTAAAAATTGATCCCTCCGCACAGATCACTCTAAGCGGCGAGAAAAATTTAGAAATGATTCTATCGGAGTTTAAATCCGGCGAAAGTTACGACGAGATAAAAAACGGAATGGACGCGGATTTAAAATCATACGCAAACGGCGATCTAAGCGGCTTCGAGGAGCTAGGCAAGGGCTGGAAAAATTGAAAATAATCCAGTCTAAAAGATTTCGTGCGCAGCTTAGCAAGATCATAGAATTTATCGCAGAGCACTCAGAGGATGCGGCGGAAAATTTTAAAAACGAGCTTTTTACGCGAGCAGGCGAGCTTGGCTTTATGCCGTATAAATTTCGTAGATCAAAAAGCTTTGACGATGATAAAATTAGAGATTTCATATTTAAGGGTTTCGTAATCCCGTATCTAATAGACGAACCCGACGATACGATCGTTATCCTATCGATATTTAAGCAAAATTTATTGAGATAGCTTGACGCCTGTTTAAAAACATCCGCGTTTAAATTCAGCGCTCCATTTATTAAAACCGCTCATTCGCCGCCACCGCAGCGCCAAATATACCAACCGTTCCTCCGCGCTAAATCACCGCATATTCGCGCCTGGCGCCGTAAATTCTAATTTTACGCATATCGCACGGCGCGCGAAAACAACTCCGCTCGCCCCCCCCCCTGCGCAAAAGCAAACCTAAAAGAATTTTCGGCTACAATTGCCCCAAATAAAGGCAAAATATGAAAGAAATCTCGCTACTAAGGCTCTCGCTCGCAATCTATGTCGATATGTTTTTGCGCCTAGTAACCACGTTTATCAACACCTACATGATCTCGCGCGTGGACGTCTCGCTCGTTGGCGCGCTGGGGGCGGGCAACGAGATATTTTTGCTCTTCATCACCGTTTTCGGCTTCCTCGCCGTGGGCTGCTCGGTACTCGTAGCGCAGGCGCTCGGGGCGAAAAACAAAGTCCTAGCCATGCGCGCGATCCACACGAGCATCGCATTCAACGCGCTTGTGGGGCTTTGCAGCGGCGTTTTCGTCTTTAGCTGCGCGCCGTTTTTACTCCGCGCGCTGCAAGTGCCCGCCGAGCTTTTGAGCGAAAGCGCGATCTATCTTAAGGTCATCAGCATCGTCTTTGCGATAGACGCCGTAGCGATCGTGCTTAGCGCCATCGTGCGCGTTTACGGATACGCAAATTTCATCATCACGGTCTCCGTGGTGATGAACCTAGTGACGCTCGCTGGCAACTACGTCGTACTCTTTAGGCCGTTCGGACTGCCGTACTACGGGCTTGAGGGCATCGGCGTGAGTACGATCGCAGGACGTATGATCGGCGTATGTTTATTCTTCCTCATCATCACGAAGGTGCTAAAGATAAAATTTTACCTCACGATGTTTTTAAATATCCAGTTCGCTACGCTGCGTAAAATTCTATCCGTAGGGCTTCCGAGCGCCGGCGAAAACATGCTGTGGATCGTGCAGTATCTAGTCGCCTTCGCCTTCGTCGCTAGCATGGGCGAGGCGAGCCTCACGGTACAGACGATCTATTTTCAAATTTCATCATTCATCTTCTTCGGCGGAAGCGCGATCAGTATGGCAAA
>CAUVFI010000177.1:0-3070 GCA_963551055.1 uncultured Campylobacter sp.
GAAAAAGATAAAGTAATCTTAGAGCGTATGGAATTTCCTGATCCCGTTATCAGCGTAGCGGTAGAGCCTAAAACTAAAGCCGATCAAGAGAAAATGGGCATCGCGCTTCAAAAATTGGCGCAAGAAGATCCAAGCTTTAGGGTTGCAACCGACGAAGAGAGCGGACAGACGATCATTTCGGGAATGGGTGAATTGCACCTTGAGATCATCGTAGATAGAATGCTTAGAGAATTTAAAGTTGAGGCCGAGGTCGGACAGCCGCAGGTCGCATATCGCGAGACTATACGCAAAACGGTCGAGCAGGAGTACAAATACGCCAAGCAGTCGGGTGGTCGCGGTCAATACGGTCACGTATTTTTGCGCCTAGAGCCTTTGGAGCCGGGCACCGGATATGAGTTCGTAAACGATATCAAAGGCGGCGCGATTCCGAAAGAATACATCCCTGCGGTCGATAAGGGCTGCCAAGAGGCGATGCAAAACGGCGTTTTGGCGGGCTATCCGGTCGAGGACGTGCGCGTAACGGTCTATGACGGAAGCTACCACGAAGTCGATAGCTCCGAAATGGCGTTCAAACTCGCCGCTTCTATGGGCTTTAAAGAGGGCGCTAGAAAAGCAGGTGCCGTAATCTTGGAGCCTATGATGAAGGTCGAGGTAGAAACCCCTGAGGAGTATATGGGCGACGTCATCGGCGATCTAAATAAGCGCCGCGGACAGGTCAATAACATGAGCGAGCGCGGCGGAAACAAGATCATAGACGCGTTTTGCCCTCTTTCGGAGATGTTCGGTTACTCGACCGATCTGCGCTCTCAGACGCAGGGTCGCGCGACCTATTCGATGGAATTTGATCACTACGACGAGGTTCCTAAAAACGTCGGCGAAGAGATCATCAAAAAGCGCAACGGCTAAACTTAAAGAGCGCTAGGGTGTGGCGATAGCTTTATCGCCAACCCCAGGCGCTTCTTTAAATTTTAAAACAGCACTTAAATTTAACTCGCTTTACGAGCCAAAATTTAAACTCTCACTCTAGCTTCAAATAAAATTTCAACCCATAAGTTTAACTCCTGCCAGTCGCAAATTTAGATCAAAAAATTTCAATTAAATTTAAAAATTCAAAACATAACTTAAAACGCGCTCATGATGCCGCACCTGTCGTTTTACTAGTGATTTCTTTCTTTCGCAGGTAAAGTGCACATACAGCGCTATCGCTTTGATTTTCATTCACGGACAAGATCGCCGCAAGCGGGATCGCAAGTAGGTAAAATTTTACCTACGGCTGCAGCCTTAAGGTGGAGCGCAACTATCATAGACTTATATCGGATCGTGACCATCAGTGCTTTATGCGAGTAGCGGTATTCTCGGGGGTACTTTATTGCGCCGTCGCTTCGCGCCGTAAAATTTCATCTTCGCAGACCGATCTACGCACCGCTCATATTAAGTTGAGCTAGTACCCAAGCTCGCTTGTTTTCAGATTTAGCAGGTGCCTGCTTTCACGGGCTTATAATGCGCCCGTTTTAAATTTCAAAACAAAGGAAAATCATGCAACAAACCAAATTGCAAGGCGTAAGCGTTAGTCTTTCGGGCAGCGAGCTTAAGCTTGGAGATAAGGCGCCAGAGGTTAGTCTGGTCGCGGCCGATCTTAGCGAGGTCAAAGTTGGCGGTGGCACGGGCAAGGCGCAGGTCATCATCGCCGTGCCGTCTCTGGATACGGACGTGTGCGCGACCGAGACGCGCAAATTTAACGAGCGCGCCGCGAGTATAAAAAATACCGAGGTTTTCGTGGTCTCGATGGATCTGCCGTTTGCCGCGGGCAGATTTTGCTCGACCGAGGGGATCAAAAATTTACGCGCCCTAAGCGATTTTCGCGATAAGGAGTTTGCGCGCGCATACGGCGTGCTGATCGCAGACGGCGCGCTTGCAGGGCTAACGTGCCGCGCGGTTTTCGTCGTGGATACCGCGGGCAAGATCGCTTACAAGCAGATCACGGACGATATCGTAGATGAGCCCGATTACGACGCGGCGCTGAATGCGGCGGCGTTTGCAAGCGGGAGCGCTGCGACGCAGGGCTGATGCAATTTCTAGGTCTGTGGTGCAGACGTGCTTGCTTAAATTTAGCGGGCTTAAAATACGCGGACGGGCGCCTTGCTCGCCCGCAACTTTAAATTTTAAAATTCCACGGTGCCTTGAAATTTAGCAGGCTACGTCTGAATTTCGGCGGATCGCGTTTGCGATATTTCTTGCGCAGTTCGCAATATAATTTTAAAATTCTATCTCCAATCAATTTATAAATTTATCTCATATTCGGCGTACTTTTTATCTACCCACGCATATTATGATTTGAAAAAACAGCGCGCGATCGGGGTTAAATTTAGCACAAAAACACAAGCGGCAGTATCGCGAAGCTAGACGAGGCGTGGATGAAATTCGCGATGGGAGCTTATATTGCAATACGTGACCGAGCAAATTTTAGACGCAACGACGTATAGTAAAGCGAGACAACGCGCGCAAAGATAAGGCGCAGTATTTTTTCTTTAGACGAGGCGGAAGTGAGCCGAATGAAGGAGCGTATATTATAATACGCGACTGAAATTCGGCGAAATTTCCAACGACGTATAAAGGAAAAAAGGTCGCTAAGTGTTCAAGTCCGGATAATCCCACGCATTATATTCATCCGTCAGATTATCATTCTCCGCCCCCTTGCAGCACAGCCACTCTAGCCCGCCGCGCCTCTCCATCACGACCTCTTCGTCGAGCCCCGCGCTGTCTGAGCCGTGCACGCGGGCATTGACGCACGCCCAGTGGTAGCGGTAGATGAGATCGAGCGCCTGCAGGATTTCATCCGTGTCGCGTAGCTTCACGCGCGCAGAAAAATCACTGCCGCTAAAGGTGTCCATCACAAAGGCGCAGTCGCAGATCCCCTTTGGAAAGCTAAGCTCCTCCACGAGCCCCATCGCCCACATCAGCGCCCACAGCGACTCGTATTTCCAGCCCATATTTACGGCCTCGTCGCGGCTCGCCTCGCCCTGCGTGACGCGGCGCTCCATGCGCGTGAGCTTGTCTATGCAGCCGTAGC
>CAUVFI010000178.1:0-3068 GCA_963551055.1 uncultured Campylobacter sp.
GTGCTAATCCTGCTTTCGCTCGGGGCATTCGACTTTCCGCAGCAGTGTTTCATCCGCGCAAACGCAAGCGGTACGCGTTACTTCATCCGCCGCCCGCTTCCTACGCGCGAAAACCACGCGGCACATCAAAAAATTTCGGAGATATTTTCACAATGGCAGAGATAACGGACGATTACAACATAATCACCGCAGCGGGCCTCACGCTAGGCTACGAAAAGGCGGGCGCAGTCATCCAAGACGCGAGCTTCGGCATCGGCGCGAAGGACTTCGTCATCATCACGGGCAAGAGCGGCAGCGGCAAATCCACGCTGCTTAAGTCCTTCTACGGCGGCATCGACATCATCGGCGGCGAACTAAACGTCTGCCTATGCGATCTAAAGGGCATCACAAACTCCGATCTGCGCACCCTGCGCCAGCGCATCGGCATTATCTTTCAAAACTACCGCCTAATCAACGAATGGACGATCGAGCGCAACATAATGCTTCCGTTAATGATAATGGGCTACAATCAGCAGGTCTGCCAAGACCAAGCCAAAAAGCTACTGCGCCACGTCGAGCTCGGGCATAAGATGGGCAAGTATCCGCTCGAGCTTAGCGGCGGCGAGCAGCAGCGCGTAGCTTTGGCGCGGGCGATGGCGCATAATCCGCGCCTGCTGCTGTGCGACGAACCTACGGGAAATTTAGACGACTACTCCAGCGCCATTATTTGGAATTTGCTGCGCTCGGCGTGCGAGTCGTGGAACGCCTGCGTCGTTATCGTGACGCATAAAATGCCCGCCACGCTTCGTTTTAGGCACCGACATTTTGAGATTAAGGACGCTAAAGTAAATGAAATCGATTAAAACCCATTTCGGCGTGATCTTTTCGCTCGTCGCACTGCTCTTCTCCGTGCAGTTCGGAATTTTTATGAGTAACCTAACCAAAAGCTACGAGCGCTCGATCCAAAACGAATACAACATCGTGCTAGTCTCCAAAACCTCGCTCAGCTTGCAAGACGCGCAAAAAGCGGTGCCGAAGATCAGCTCGATTAGCGAAATTTCCACCGCGGGCATCACCGAGCGGCTGAAGGGTAAAATTTCACAAAACGCCTTTGCCGAGCTTAGTAAAAATTTGCCTAAATTTTATAGCGTCAAGCTCGAAAGCTTCCCCGACGCCGCGCAGCTTGCCAAGATCGAGCAGGATCTAAAATCCATAGGCTCGCTCACGCGGGTTGAAATTTTTAAAAAGACCCACGATGAAATTTTTAAAATTTTACTGCTTATCAAAAGCCTCGTTTACGGCTTTGCGTTTCTCATCGTGCTTTTAGGCGTGATGTTAATTCACCGCCAGATGCGTATTTGGGTCTATGAACACAAAGAGCGCATCGAGATTATGGAGCTTTTCGGCGCGTCGTTTCTAATAAAAAGTGGCAAGCTCTACCGAATGGCGATAATAGACTCCTTCATCGCCACGCTGATCGTGACCTGCTTCTACATTGCGCTTCCAGGCTGGGAGGTGTTTTCGACCACGCTTAAGGGTATCGGCGATCTACGCACCGCCATAGTGCTGCCTTACGACGCGCTGATCCTTTTAGGCGTAGCTTTAGCGCTATCTATCATCGCAGTTAGTTTTGTGATGCTGCAAATCGGAAATAAACGAGCATGAAAAGGGCTTTTTTAGCGCCGCTTCTTGCGCTAGGGCTTGCCGCGGCTCTTACTTATGCCGCGCCCGCAAAGCAGCAGAGCACGAAAGATAAGATCGCCAAAGCTGGTCAAGAACTCAAAAGCTCGCAAAAAGAGGGAATGCAGCTCTCGCAAAAGATCGACGAGATCGCGGGCCAAATCGTAAAGGAACAGGAGGGCTTTAAAAAGCGCGAAGGCGAGATCAAGCAGCTAAGCGAAACGATCGAAGGGCTAAAGGATCAATACGCCGCCGAAGCACAGGAGCTTGAGAAGCTAAATAGCCAAAATGCCACTCTTCTTAGTGTGCAAAGCGAACTGGAGAGCAAGATCATAAGCGTGATCTCGCAAGAGCTATCGTTTGATCTCATCACCGACGTAAATTCCACTACCACGCCCGATTCTATCGTAGCTAGCGAAATTTTAGAGGGGCTCGGCGTCGTTATGAACGACGAGCTGAAAGGGTTAGTCAAAGACTACGAAAATAATCAAAATTTTATCAACGAGCAGAACAAAAAGATAAAATCGATCCAGGCGAGCATGGCGGGCTACGACAAGAAAAAAACCGAGCTTAACGCCAAGCAAACCACCCAAAAAGAGAAGCTCGCGCAGATGAAAAAGGATAAAGAGGACTATATCGCGCGCTTAGAGAAGATAAACGACGAGCAAGATGCCATATCTAAGACCCTGCAGGAGCTTAAGATCATCGACGACGCCGAGGAAAAAGCCAAAGCGCAGAAGGAGGAAGCGACGCGCCAAGCAAAGCTGGAGGCGCAGAAGCAAAAAGAGCGCCAGGCGCGCGAAAAAGAGTACGCCAAAGCAAAGGCGGCTGCCAAAAAGGCGGGCAAGCCCGAACCTGCACCTCCTAGCGAGCCCGAGCCAGAAGTGAGCGAGCCAGCGGATGAGCGCGTAAGTAAGATCAACCAAAAGGTCAAGCAGTACGGCTCGAGCTATCAGTCCTCGCGCGTCAAAAAATACAGCGGAGCCAAGACCGCAGCGCCTCTGAACGGCGCGTATTTGAAGCGGAAATTCGGCAATTACAACGATCCCGTGTATAACATCAAGCTTTTCAACGAAAATATCGTGCTCGGCTCAAACAGCGGCGACACGCAGGTTAAGGCGGTGCTGCCGGGCAAGGTGGTCTTTGCCAAAGAAACCGCCGTGCTCGATAAGGTCGTGATCCTAGAGCACAGTGGCGGCATCCACACGATCTACGCGCATCTAAATCAGATCCCGCCTACCGTGCGCGTCGGCTCCAACGTCAAAAAGGGCTACATCATCGGGCGCATCGGCTCGGATCTGACCTTTGAGGTGACGCAGCAGAACTACCACATCAACCCGCTCGATCTCATAAGTCTGAGGTGAAGCCGTGAGCGGGGAAAATTCTAAATTTAGCGAATCTTGCGAGGA
>CAUVFI010000179.1:0-3062 GCA_963551055.1 uncultured Campylobacter sp.
AAAAACGCCTTTTTGGAATTTTACGGCAAAACCGAAGCGAGCGCCGAAGAGCTTGCTTTTTTCGAGAAGGAATTTGTAAGCAATTACCGCGATTTTGCCGTGCTTTACGAGGGTATCGAAGATCTTTTACACTCATGCAAAAAAGTAGGATTTTTCCTCGCAGTCGCCTCCAATGCACCTTCTTATACCCTAAGCGCGATCTTAGAAAAAACGGGCGTGCGCAGGCTATTTGATCTGGTCGTAGGCGCGGACGAGCAGATGCCCTCAAAGCCCAACCCTGCGATGCTGCTACACGTAATATCGCGCTCGCCGCACAAAAACGCGATTTTTTTGGGCGATAGCAAAAAGGATGAGCTAGCCGCGATCCGTGGCGCAGAATTTTTACAAAATTTAGAATTTCAAGGCGGCAATAACGGCGAGAGCTTAAATGCCAGCCGTGACACTAGTAGAAAGAATTTCAGCGCTAGCGAGGGCTTAAGCTCTTGCGGCGAAAATCTTAACGCAGATGAAAAATTCCGCCCTAACGACACAGATGCTGACGGGGCGGCAACTCTAAGCTTTAAAGGTGTCAAAATTTCCGTAAAAGCAGAAGCGACGGAAAGCGCACAAGCTGCAGCAGCGCGATGTTTTCAGGCAAACTTGGCAGATCTAAGAGGCGCAAAACTTGAGTATTTGCAGGTATGCTGGGGGTTTGGCGAGCCTAGCGAACTAAGCCGTAATGCTCTAAGCATCACGCAAGCGCGCGAGATCATCGGCGGAATTTAAAGCAGCCCGGCTTTTGAGGCATAGCTAAATTAAAAGTAGTATTGCAGCATGGCAAAATCACGCTTAGGCTCTTAAAACGGAGCAAATTCCATCCTCGCGCACAACGTAAGCGAGGTTAAATTTAAAAATAATCCTTGCGCAAAAAATTCCACTAGCACGAGAAACCGGGATTTCATCTGCGCGAGTGGAATTTAAAATTTTAAAAGTAGCTCTTGTGGTGCGCGATTTTACCTGCGTGAAAAACGAAATTCTATCTGTAAAAGGTGGCGGAATTTTAAAATTTAAAGACGCCCTCTCGCGGCTTAATTTAAAATTTGCCTCGAAAGCCAGACTTAAAATTTAATACCAAACGCGATTTTAGCATTCTACCGCGTCCATGAAATTTCAAATTCTCGCAAAGCGGCGGAATTTTAAAATTTTAAAAAGCCTGATCTGTGTTATGCACGCGAGTAGATTTTGCATAAGTAGAATTTATCCGCCGTGCAGAAATCAAGATTTTACCGCACAAGCAAAGCGAAAATCCTCTCCGCCTACGCGAAATCCAAGAATTTTAGCGCTCAAACAAAGCGGAATTCTATCCGCTCAAGCGAAACCTAAAATTTCACTCGCGCCAAAGAAGTTTAAAATTTCCGCAAAAATCAAGCCGCTTATCTGCAAATTTAAAATTCCGCCTATCTACAAAGCTTCGCGTTTAATCTGCCACGCAACCAAGATTAAATTTTTAAATTCCGCTCGCTCTGCCTATCTCGCAAACAAGTAAAATTTTAAAATTTATAGATTCAAAGCCCAAAATCCCGCGCTTAAGCTTAAAATTTACCGCACGCAAGCACAAAATCTGCGTAATTACTCATGTTTAAAAGCCCCCGATAGTTTGCCGCGTCCTAACCTAAATTAAATTTTACATTTGCTATAATCGCGAAATTTTAAGGAAGGTAAATGGATATTTTTGAAGGCAGCCCAAGAGAGAAATTTTTTGAAATTTTATCCGCTGCAAGCCCTACTTTAGTGCAAAACGAAATCGAAGAAGCTCTAATCCGCCTAATCGCCTGTGAGCGGCTCTGCGAAGCGCGCGGCATTAGCGAGCGCGAGATCGAAAGCTTCATCGCGCAGCAGGATCTACAAGACGAGCTAAACGACAAATTTTTGCAAATAAGCGGAAATATCCTAAGCAACGACGAGTAAAATGCTAGATCAAATTGATTTAATTATGAAAAGCTTCATCGCAGACTGCGGATATGAGCCCGCTAACGAGATGTTTGCGAAACTTAGCCCCGGCAAAAAACTGCGCTCCAAGCTGCTGCTAAACATCGCGCAAAAAGATGAAAAATCACTGCGTCTGTGCGCGATCATCGAGCTCATTCAAGCTGCGAGCCTGCTGCACGACGATGTCATCGACGAAAGCTCGGTGCGCCGCGGCAAACCCTCGATCAACGCCACTTACGGCTCCAAAAACGCCGTGATGCTGGGCGACATACTCTATTCCAAGGCATACTTTGAGCTTTCTAAATTTGAAAGCCGCATCGCCGCCGCGCTTTCGGGTGCCGTCACGAAGCTGGCCGTGGGCGAGCTGATGGACGTGAGCTTAAGCGACGATTTCAACGACGATGCGAGCAAATATCTGCAGATGATCTATCTAAAAACCTCCGCTCTCATAGAGGAAGTCGCGCGCTGCGGGGCGTTTCTGAAATTCAGCAGCGCGAAAAATCGCGGCGAAATTTCAGATATTAGCGGCGCAAAAAACGAGGACGAAATTCCAAGCGCCGCGAAAGATCATGATAAAATTTCAAGCGCGAGCGCGAAATTCGGCGAATACGGCAAAAACCTAGGGCTTGCGTTTCAGATTATCGACGACATCTTAGACGTGACACAAAGCTCAGAAGCGCTGGGTAAGCCGAGCCTGAGCGATTTCGCGGAGGGTAAAACCACCCTGCCCTACATCTATTTATACGAAAATTTAAATGATGCGCAGCGGCAAAAGCTAAGATCGTTTTTTAAAAAGCAGCTCTGCCAGAGCGAAATTTCATGGATCAAGGCGAAGCTTAGCGAGCACGGCATCATCGAGCGCTGTATAAACGAAGCTCGCGCCTACGGGCAAAAGGCGCTTGAAGCCGTGGCGGAATTTAAAAACGACAAGCTGGAGCAAATCGTGCGAGATATGATAGATAGGGAGTTTTGATGGCGTATATGAGCGTGAGCTTCACCCACAAAAACACGGATATCACGGTTCGCGAGAAACTTTCGTTTTCAAACGACGTGCGCAAGAAAGAAATTTTGCGCCTTTTGGCTTCAAACTCCGC
>CAUVFI010000180.1:0-3056 GCA_963551055.1 uncultured Campylobacter sp.
TTGTGATATAGCGTCACGGTCGCGTTGTAATCGGGCGAAATGCCGATGAGCGGCACTCTGATGCTCTCGCGCCAGATGGTTTTTTTCTCGCCGAGCTTTGGCGTGAGCGTCAGGCTCAGCCGCTCGCCGCCGCGCATGATTTCTAGGCTTAGGGGTGCTGCGGTTACCTGCTTTGAGATATCGTCCCACTCGCGGATCTGCTTGCCGTCGATTGATAAAATTTCATCGTTTAGCATAAGCCCTGCGCTTGCCGCGGCGGAGCCTGGCGAAATTTTGCCGACCTTTGGTGCGAGTTTTTCGACGCCGATGTAGCCCAGCGCGATGTAGATCAAAAACGCAAGCAGCAGGTTAAAAAACGGCCCCGCAAAAAGTATGATTATGCGCGCGATCGGGCCTTTGGAGTTGTAGCTGTCGGGGTCCGCGCTTGCTGCGGCGGGATCCAAATCCTCCTGCCCCTTAAGGCTCACGTAGCCTCCCAGAGGGATCGCACTGATGGCGTACTGCGTCGCGCCGATGCGCTTGGTAAAGACCTTCTCGCCGAAGCCCACGCTAAAGACGTTCACCCCCACGCCCAGCGCCCGTGCCGCCAAAAAATGCCCCAGCTCGTGGAAAAAGATGAGGAAGCTGATCGCCAGCACCGTGACCATAAAATTTATCGAGTAAAAATAAAATCCGACCGCCAGGATCGCGAGCGTTAAAATTATGCTTTTCAAATTTCAGACCTTTGTAAAAAATGGGCTAAGCTTACTATTATTTTGCAAATTTTAAGCTTAGATCGCCGTTTAAAGCCTTGGCTCGCTTTTTTAAACTTGGTTAGCTTTAAACTTAGCCCACCGCCGTTTCGGGCTATAAATTTGGCTAAATTAAGGGCGCGCGGCGGATGGAGGACGAGAGGAATTTAAAATTTTAAAAATTAAATTTTACCGCGAGATTTTGCAGAGTGGATTATAAAATTTTGCTGCACGAGGCTTTGTGCTTTAAACTGCCACTATGCTTTGAAATTTCATTATATCTTGACAAGTCGTCATACTCTAAAATTTTGTCGCGCTTTGAAATTCCATTATGTTTTAAAACACTGCCGCGCCGCCCTGAAATTTTGCGCGGCGGTTTAAACGGAATTTTACGCCGTGAAATTTTGCGCGGTAATTTTATCTTTCAAATTTTATAGGCTTAGCACGCCGCCGTGCGTGCATAGATCAAGCATCTATAGAATTTTATCGGTAAAATTTGAACGTGAAATTTTAAAATTCCGTGTCGCCGTTATAAGTGGAATTTTATGTCGAAATTCTATCGCTAAAACCCACTTTAAGCGCGGATTTTAGCGTCTTGCGATGAGGTTTTGTAGCTTCACAATCCATTGTTTTAGTTTGGTAAAAAATTCTGATTTAACTTCGAATGATTGCGAGATCAAGCTTAGTTTAAATTTTTCATCTATTAAATTTGGACTAAAGCCCTCTAAGCCGCTTTCGCGAGTGGATCTAAACATTTGGCGTACTAGTCGTTTTATTTTGCCTTGCGTCGGCGCGGCGCTGCGATCGCCTAAAATTTCTATTTTCTTTATCTTGTAGCTGATTTCATTTACTTCATCTACGGTTTTGTTGGAAATTTGTTTTAGCACTATATTTGCGCGGTATTTGTAATAACCGTGATTGTAACGAGTAAGCGTAAAAAGATCATTGCTACCGTCCGAGCCAACTTTTATAAGAAAAATTTCGTCTAGCTCTTTTGAGATACACCACAGACCATCTATCTCATCTCGGCTTAAGCTAGCTAGGCCGTGTTGATTTCTAAATGGATTTATGATTTGCTCTAGGTCATCCTCAAAGCGGTATCCATCAATCAAAAATCTACCTACATAATCAATGTTGTAATCCAGGGCGTCTATTAGCAAAACATTTTCATTTTCGGCGTTAAGGGCGTCTTGTAAAATTTTAAAAATATCGCTTTTGCTGAGCTTGCCGCTACTTCTCGGTTCTAGCGCATAGAGTTTATAGATACGTCGCTTCTGTCCATTTATCATCCTAAAATCGCCAAACCAAGCACCGTAAGTAATGACTGCATCAAACATTTTGCCTTGATAATACAATCTATATGCGTTAAAATCTAAATTGCAATGATCCCAAAAGCCGCTAAAGCTCCCGTAGTTTATAAGCCAGGCATCAAGCTCTCTATCTATGCGCCAGCTTAATTCTATAGAAATTTCAGGATAACATCTAAAAGGCAATCGCTTTTTAGAAATTTTATTTCTAATATCTTTTTCTACCTTATTGAGCTTATACTTTCTTGCATTTTCTTCGCCAATTTTCTCTTCAACTGCGAAAGCCATATCTAGCCTAAAATTTAACTCTTTTTCGTAGCCTTAGCATATGCCGCGACGTATTCAAAGCCCGAATATAGCGTCAGCGCAACCGCGATCCAGAGCAGGGTGTTTGCATAGGGCCACTGCATCGTGAGCCAGCCGATAGCGATCATCTGAAAGACCGTCTTTACCTTGCCCGCCATCGACGCGGCGACCTCTACGCCGTCGCCCGCCATCGCCACGCGAAGACCAGTGATGAAAAACTCGCGGATTAGGATCAGATAGATCGCCCACGGACTGGCGCGCCCGATAAACATAAGCCCCAAAAAGCCCGCAAGCGTCAGCATCTTATCGGCGAGCGGATCGATGATGGCACCAAGTTTGGTCTTTTGATTCCAAGAGCGCGCGATGTATCCGTCAAAAAAGTCCGTGACGGAGGCGATAACGAAGACGAGCGCGGCAAAATAATCGATCCAGCTTACGTGCACCGAGCCCACCATGCCGCCGTTTGCATGGCCTGCTAGTAAGATCAGCCAGAAAAACAGCGGCGCCAGCGCAACGCGAAAGCTCGCTAAAATATTGGGTAAATTTAGCATTATTTAAAGGTCGTTCCGCCGTCGACGATGAAGGTGTGCCCCGTCACCCAGCTAGCCTTGCTCGAGCATAGAAATAAACATGCTCCCGCCAAATCCTCCGGCTGTCCCATGCGTCCTAGCGGGCTAAGCTCGGCGGTTTTATCGCGTACCTCTTCGTAGTT
>CAUVFI010000181.1:0-3048 GCA_963551055.1 uncultured Campylobacter sp.
CGGGCTCGTCAAAAAGATGCTTCAGCGCGGCGATATGTTTAATAAGGGCAAATTTGAGCCGTGGCTTAGCATGGAGCTCGTGCCGTATGCCGAGAGCAGAGACTACGGCAAAAAGGTGCTCGCAAATTTTATCATCTATTCGCAGATCCTCGATCCGCGCGCGAAAGTCTCGGTGCAACAGGAGCTACAAGACCTGCTGATACCGAGCAGAAGCGACGATTTCAGATAAATTTACGAGGCGGCAAAATGAAAGCAAAGCGAAATCTTATAGTTAAAATTTTAGCCGCTTCGGCTTTTATCTGCGAAATTTGCGCGGCGACTCAAAATTTTTCGCCTACCAAAGATACCGCAAAATCGCTGAAAGAGGATGAAATTTTAATCCTTAAAAGCGATCTTGCCGCTGCCAAAAAACATGGCGGCGCGCTGCAAGAGCTAAATTTAGAGGAGAGGGAGCTTGCAAAAAATGCGCTTAAGCTCCCGTTTGAAATTTACGAGCTGCGCCTTTCTGAGGATCAAAATACGCTCTTTGGTTTGGGCGACGACAAGGGCGGTATCGTCCTGATCGATGTTACCGAGCCGCGCACTCTAAGGTTTGCGGGCATATTTTCCTTTCCGCAGCATGAGTTTGATCCCGCTTACATAGATATCGCGCAGAGCAAAGACGGCAAAAGTCTATTCGTCGCCGATCCTAATTTCGGAATTTATAAACTGGATCTTAGCGACCGAAGGGATATTAAAATTTCGGCTCGGCTTGAAGCGCGATTTGTAAATAAAATAGAGCTTTTAGCCGACGGACGCACCCTCTTTGCGAAGGATTTTTTTAGCACCCTTACCGCCTATGACGTAAAAGATGATAAATTTACGCAGCTTGCTTATTTTATCGCCCCTTCCAAAGTCACTAAGCAGGAATACGATTACGCCTGCGTGCCGCATAGATTATCCGAAATAAAGGAGCTCGGCGATCTGAAACTGCTCTCTGAGAATGAACTCTTGCTGGCAAGCTGGACGGGGTTTTATATTTTAGATATATCGGATATGCATAGGTACCGCGCAAATGCCGCGCAAAACTCCAATATCTTAAAGCAGATCCGTTATATCGCCCATCCGTATTTAGAAATCGATAAAATGGCGCTATCCAAAGACGGCAAGCGGGTATTTTCATCAAATTGGAGCGAATTTGGGCTATATGATTTAGGCGAAAATAACACGGCCCAATCAAGCGCGTATTACAGCGGCGCGCATTTAAATAATTTTAAAGTCATAGAGGATCTAAATTTAGCCTACTTAGGCAAAAAAATATTCGAAAAGGGGGAGTTTCCAAGCGTGGATCTGATCGATTTTAGCAACAAACTCGACCCCTCTCCGATAAAAAGATATCTCTTTCCGCAGAGCCTAAAAGGCGTAAGCGTCGAGTCTCGCGGCGAATATCTATTCTTTTCCTATTTTACAATAAACGGAGCGTTCATAAGCGGGCTTGATCGCGCTTCGTTAAGCTCCACCGAGAGATCCGCGCAATCTGCGCAGATGCAAAATGAAATTTTAGCCGAAAAAAGCCCCGAAGAAAAAGGCGCGATCTGGGGATCTTCCTTACGCTAAAAACGGCTTTAGAACCGTCGATAACATAATAAAATCTCCGCAAGGATATCTACTCCTTGCAAGCGCAAACGACGAATACCGAATCTCGCTAGTTGCGTTAAGCGAGCGAGGAGCGGAGCTCTGGCGCAAAAAATTAAATATGGTATCCGCAGCCAATATGCCGGTAGCGGCGATGGATTCATACGTGCTTTTGGATAATCAAATTTTAGACGCCAAAACGAAAAAGATAATCTACGAATTTCTGCTTAAATTTAAAGAAGCAGCGAGCTTCGGCGATAAATTTGCCGCGATAGACAAAAACGACGATCTGTGCTTTTACGAAAGAGAAAAGCTGCTATGGAAGAAAAAGCTAAATATCGCAAAGAGCAAAAGGCCGTTTAACGGCACCATGACAAAGATAGCCAAAATATCCGAAAGCGAGATCCTGCTCATCATCGAAAAAGACGGATTTTTAAAATTTAACGCTAAGGGTGAGGAGCTTTGGCACAGGAGCGTAAATTTCGCCCGCACGAAGGAAGGCACCGCCTCGGACGAGCTTGTAATCAATCAGAAAGCGCAGCTGCTAAAAGCAAAGGACGGATCGATATTTCTACTGGCAAAATTCGGCGCAAATATCGCAAAATTTGACGCCTTAGGCAATGAAATTTGGAGAAAGCAGATTTGCGGAAGAGATCGCGGCGTCTGCGATCTGCCCGATACGCTAAACGCGACCTATAAATTGGCAAACTACAAAGAGGGGCTGCTTCTAATCGGCGCAAACGACGCTTCGGAGGATCAGACGATATTTTTAGAGCTTGATTTAGACGGCAATATATTGCGCGAAAACAAGGCAAAATTGCAAGATTTTTGGCTCAAAAGCGCCGTAAGCACGGATGATGGAGGCGTTTTAATAGGCGGAAGCGCCCACGGCGACGATACGGTCATAATAAAAATCCGCTCCGACCTGCCGCTGGATCAACAAAAGATCAAAAATTTAAACAGATAAACTATCCGCAGCTTATCCGCCGCAAAGGCTGCGGCGGGTTTAAATTTAGCCGCTTTTGCGGCCTACTTGCGGCGCTTTAAAGCTTGGGTATGCAAACCGTCGTTTTAAAATTTCGGTAAGTTTTAAATTTTAAATCCACGCCTCTTTGCCGCACCGTTTTAGCTAAATTTAACGGCGCAGAGCTCGCGAGCGCGAGATGATTTAATTTTACGATCTTAACTTTGCGCGAGCTTCGGCGGAATAAAATTTAGCGATTAAATTTGCTATTTAAAAAGCTCTTGATCTTGTCGAAAAGCGACTTCTCACCGCCTGCGGAGGTTTCGTCTTCATGATCTTCTGTGGCGGAATTCTCACTGCCGCCTTCTATCGTATCGCCGCTGCACGGGACGGAATGCTCGCCGCTTGCTTTCATTGTGCCGCCATCCGCTTCCATCACACTGCCGCTGCCCGTTGCATTGGCGCCGCGC
>CAUVFI010000182.1:0-3039 GCA_963551055.1 uncultured Campylobacter sp.
TGGTTACGAGCGGATTTAGTATTTATGATACGATGAATTACATCAAACCCGACGTGAGCACGATCTGTATCGGTCAAGCGGCGTCGATGGGGGCGTTTTTGCTAAGCTGCGGCGCCAAAGGCAAACGCTACGCGCTTCCAAACTCACGCATAATGATCCACCAGCCCCTAGGCGGCGCGCAGGGTCAAGCTACAGATATCGAGATCCAAGCCAAAGAAATTTTACGAATGAAAGAAATTTTAAATGGCATCCTTTCGCAAAATTCTGGCAAAGATCTCGCGCAGGTCGAAAAGGACACCGATCGCGACTTTTTCATGAGCGCCGAGGATGCCGTACAATACGGACTGATCGATCAAGTACTTCAAAAGAGCTTTAAATAGATGATCCTGGACGTCCTTACCTATCCGAATAAAAAGCTTTATCAAAGATCTATGGAGGTCGTGAAATTCGACGCGGCGCTGGGCGAGCTTTTAGACGATATGTATGAGACGATGATCGCAAAAAACGGCATAGGCCTTGCCGCCATCCAGGTAGGCAAGCCCGTGCGCGCTTTGATTATAAATTTAGCCAATGAGGAAAAAATCCAAGACAAAAAGGACCTTATCGAGATCATCAATCCGCAAATTTTAAAAAAGGAAGGCGAGGTCGTTTACCAGGAGGGCTGCCTGTCGGTGCCGGGCTTTTACGAGGACGTCACGCGCGCCGAGTTTATCACGGTGCAGTTTCAAAACCGCGCCGGCAATACCCAACAAATGGACGCTAGCGAGCTGCTAGCCGTCTGTATCCAGCACGAGATGGACCACCTCGACGGACATCTTTTTATCGAGCGCATCGGATACAATAAACGTAAAAAATTTGATAAAGAATTCAAAAAAAGCCTAAAAGAAAAATCGAAATGAAATCCCTAAAATGCGCTGCCTTCACGGATGCTCTGATCCCCGTAGAGGTTGAATCGACATTCGTGCGGGGGCTACCGGGATTTAATATCGTTGGCCTTGCGGGCACTACGATAAAAGAGAGTGAAAGCCGCGTAAAAGCGGCGCTTGTGAGCCTAAATTTTAAATTTCCCGCATCCAAAATCATCATAAATCTCTCCCCCTCCGACACGCCCAAAAACGGCTCGCACTTCGATCTTGCGATCGCGCTTCTCATCGCGCTGCAAAAAGAGCGCATCGACGGCGATTTCTTCGTCTTCGGCGAGCTCGGTTTAGACGGCAGTTTAAAGAGCACGGCGAGCCTCTTTTCGATCCTGCTTTTTTTAAGCACGAAGGTGAAGCGCGCTAAAATTTTAGTGCCGCAAAGTATCGCTCTAAAGGCCTGCACGATCCCAAACTACGACGTGTATGCGGTGGATAGCCTAAGCGACGCGGTCAGATTTTTTTTAGACGAGGAATTCGCCGCAAGCAGACTCATGCGAGAAACTCATCCGCTTTTTAAAAACGTCGTGGAGATTGACGGGCAAGCTTACGTTCCCAACCGCGATTTTTCGCTCGATTTCAAAGACGTTAAAGGGCAAAAGCGCGCCAAGCGCGCGAGCCTGATCGCTGCGTGCGGCATGCACAATATCCTCTTTGAGGGCAGTCCAGGCTGCGGCAAAAGTATGTGCGCAAAGCGGATAGCTAGAATTCTACCGCCGCAGAGCCTGGGCGAAGTGCTGCTCTCGTGCGCATACGAGTCGCTAAATAACAAAGACGTCGATTTTAGCGCGCTGCGCCCCTTCCGCTCGCCGCATCACACCAGCACGCGCAGCTCGATTTTCGGCGGCGGCAGTAGCGGCGCAAAGATCGGCGAGGTCGCGCTTGCAAACGGCGGCGAGCTGTTTTTCGACGAGCTGCCGCACTTCGGCAAGCAAATTTTAGAAAGCCTGCGCGAGCCGCTGGAGGATAATAGAATTTTGATTTCGCGCGTAAATTCCAAGGTCGAATACCAAACGAAATTTATCTTCGTCGCGGCGCAAAACCCCTGCCCGTGCGGAAATCTATTCTCCAAAAACCTCACCTGCACCTGCTCGCTAAACGACATCAGGCGCTACAAAAACACGATCTCCGCGCCGCTGCTCGATCGCATCGACATATACGTCGCGATGGACGAGACCGGCGCGGACGATAAAAGCGACGTTTGCAGCGAGGAGATGGCGGATGCGGTACTGCGGGCGTTTCGCGCGCAGAAGGCTCGCGGACAGAGCGAGCTAAACGCAAAGCTGCGCGACGAGGAGACCGAAAAATTTTGCATCTGCGAAAGCGCGGCGCGAGAGGTTTTGCAAACCGCGATCACCCGCTACGATCTTTCGCAACGCGGCGTAAATAAGACGCTAAAGCTCGCGCGCACGATCGCCGATCTAGCAGGCGCCGAAATCATCGCCAAGGCGCATATTTTGGAGGCTCTTAGCTTTCGCATAAGGAGCGAAATTTGAAAAAAATTTTCTTTAGCACCGAGGAGCTCGACGCGCGAGCGAGCGCAAAATTTGGACTTGGCGAGCAAATTTTAATGGAAAACGCCGCCGGCAGGATCGAGGGCGAGATCAGAAATCAGCTCAAAAAGGGCTCGCGCATTTTAGCGCTTTGCGGCGGCGGAAATAACGGCGCGGATGCGATGGCGGCGCTGCGAAAGCTAAGCGGCGATTTTAGCTGCACGGCGCTTTGCGTGCTTCAAAACAGAAGCGCGGCGGGTAAATTTCAAGCTGATGCGGCGCGGGCTGCGGGCGTTAGGCTTATCGACATCGCAAGCGCAAAAGACGATTGCGGGCATGCAGGCAGCGTATCTAGCAAGGATGCTTGCGCGCATGAAAGCGCGGACGGCTCCTCTTCAAAGGGTGCTGGCGCGAGCGAGCCGCGGGGCGAGGGCAAAAGCCTAAGCGGCGCAAACATTTCAGGCGGCGGCGATAAATTAAGCGCAAAATTTACGAGCGCTAAATTTGAGATCGCGGGGCACGGCGACGAATGCAATGATCTAGGCAGTGAATGCGGCAAGCCGAGCGTCCTGCACGATGAGATTACAAGCGCAGACTGCATAATCGACGGGATTTTCGGCAGCGGTTTA
>CAUVFI010000183.1:0-3027 GCA_963551055.1 uncultured Campylobacter sp.
CACCCCCGTTTTTATGCCGGTCGGCACCGTGGGCGCGGTCAAAGCGCTCGATGCGACGGACGTAGAGCGGCTCCTGGACGCGCAGATCATCCTTGCTAACACCTATCATATGTATCTGCGCCCGGGTTCGCGGGTGGTGGCGGGCTTCGGCGGGCTGCACGGATTTACGAAATTTCCTCGCTCATTTTTGACCGACAGCGGCGGCTTCCAGGCCTTCAGCTTGCGCGCAAACACCAAAAACGACGAGGGCGGCATAAAATTTAAAAGCCACATCGACGGCAGTATGCATTATTTCACGCCGCGCTCGGTGCTGGATACGCAGTATGAGCTGAATTCCGATATTATGATGATTTTGGACGATTTGGTGGAGCTGCCGCGCGAGCCGGGCGCGCTTAGCGCAGACGATAGATCGCGGCTTAAAAAGCGGATCGATCTAAGCGTCGCGCACACGATAAAATGGGCTCGCGAGGCGATAGATTATCACGAGATCATGAAATCTCGCGGCCTGCACACTCATCAAAACATCTTCGGTATCATCCAAGGCGGCACCGACCCGCAGGCTCGCAAATTTTGCGCCGAAGCGCTGTGTGAGATGAGCTTTGACGGGCTTGCGATCGGAGGGCTTAGCGTGGGCGAGAAAAACGAGCTGATGTACGAAACGGTAGAGGCTATGATGCCATACGTCGATGCGGCGCGCCCGCGATATTTGATGGGGGTCGGCACGCCCGAGGATCTCGTCGAAAACGTCGCTCGCGGCGTGGATATGTTCGACTGCGTGATGCCTACGCGCAACGCCCGCAACGGCACGCTATTTACGAGCTTCGGCAAGATCAGCATCAAAAACGCGGGCTTTATCAGCGATCACGATCCGATCGATCCGCACTGCGACTGCTACACGTGCAAGCGCTTCAGCCGCGGCTATCTAAATCATCTATTTCGCGCGCGTGAGCTTAGCTTTTACCGCCTCGCGAGCATTCACAATCTACACTATTACCTGCGCCTTGCCGCGGATATGAGAGAGGCGATAATGTGTGGGCGGTTTGCTGAGTTTAGGCGGGAATTCTACGCCGCAAGAAGCGGGGCGCGAGATTAATTTCAGCGGGCGAAGACGCGGAATTTAGCGCGATAGTTAAATTCAGCCGCGGCGGCAGCGGGCGGAATTTTAATACGGCGCGCGGGCGGTTAAATTTAAACGCGACAAAATTTGGGCTATGAAATTTAATTAGCTGCGGCGCACAGGGCTTGTAGCTTTAAATTTGATTTAAATTCCGCACTTAGGCTTTGGCATCAATTAGAGTTTTATTTTGGCAAAATTTTATTATGATAGAGCTATGTCTTGGAATTTCGCCGTAGAATATGAGATAAAATTTAGTTTTGAAGCTTAGCGCTGAATCCGTGAATAAAATTCTACGTCGATATGTGCTGAGCGCGCAAGATTTAAAGATGGAATTTAGCGGTAGGATTTTACAGACGCGATGTCAAATTGCCACGGCTTTTGTCAAATAAGGGGGAACATTGCATCGAAATTTCGCAGGCATTGGTGTATTTTTGTAAGCGTGCGTTAACGCGTATAAAACACATATATTGCTTTATGGTATGATCTACGCCTAAAATTATGGAATTTTATTGCGATAAAATTTTAATGCGGTAGAATTTTACTTTGATAAAGTTCAAATTCTCGCTAAATTCTGTCGTCGTGCTAAATTTTGCGATGAAATTTTGAGCAGAATTCTATCATAGTAGAAAATTTCATCGTAACTAAATCTGCGGCAAAATTTTGTAAAATTATTTTTTGATCCGCCTTAGCATACAAAATCCAAGGAAATAAAGCGGCGACATAACGATAAAAATTATGATGTACCTCCACGCCGTGCTCACAAAAAATAGCCCCGTAAGCTCCATAAATTTCATCGACGCGCCAGTATAGCGGTCGCCGATGCCGATGAAAATAATAGCTGCGAACTCCACAAGCAGCGCGGGAGCAAATAGGATTGAGCCTGCAGTTTTGAAAAACATAAACGCAAACGCCTTGAACTTATAATAAAACGAAATAAGCCCAAATCCGATCACGCCGCAGATGAAAATCTGCTCGAACTCATCCAACCCCAGGCTCTTATCCTGCAGGATCGTAGAGATGACGCACAAGATGATAAAGACGTTGTAATTCGCCATTTGACGCATTGGGTATTGATCGTGCGTCGCTATGGAGAGCAGGTTTATCGCGCGGTTAAGCGGCAGCAGATAAAATAGCGCAAAACTAAGGAAAATCAGCAGATCCATCACCATATAAACCGTATCTTGATTGACGTAGTCTTGGATCTGCGAAAAAGATAGAAATATGCTTGCGATTTGCGAGCGGAATATCAAAATAATGACTATCGGCGCTATGGGCAGGATTATGGATTTAAGCCCTTCCTTGCGGATAGATGAAGTATAAATTTTACTCTCGACGCTTTGCGTAGTGCGCAGATCGTCTGTTTGGACGAACTCAAATCCAAAGAATTTCGGTTTTTTTGCACTCGTAGGCTTGGCTTTGCGGTTAAATTTAAATTTATTAAATTTTTTTGCGACCTTCGTTTCTTTTACGGCAGATATATCGTTTGCGATATTTTCGGTAGAGCTTTGAAAGGAAGGTGCTTCTGATATATTATTTTCTGCAGAATTCTTATCGCCAAAAATTTCATCGTTTTGCTTTGCAGATTCTTTTGGCTGTGGGGTTACTTTTTGCGCTACGCGGTCTTTGGATTTGGAGCCCTCGACGCGCTTTATATTTATCGCGCTGGATGCTAGCGTGTCGAAGCTTACCTCATCGCCGTCGGTTAGGCTAGGATCGCGCTCACCTAGCATTTCGTAGCTATACTCGACCCCGCCCGTGGCGACTATGACATTTTCACCTCTAATAAATCCGATAAGTCTCATATACTAACATTCCCCGATTTTTTAATGAGAAATATTAGTCAAAATGAACTTAAAAAACGATTATTCTACGGTGACGCTTTTGGCTAAATTTCGCGGCATATCCACGTC
>CAUVFI010000184.1:0-3021 GCA_963551055.1 uncultured Campylobacter sp.
ACCCGGCGAGCGAGACATACGGCGTGAGTTTGATAAAATTTTAAAAGCGCGCTTCAAGGCGGAATTTAAACGGCACCTGTTCGGCAGAGAGTAGGGCGATGAAATTGAGCCGCTCCTAAAATACATCGTCTCGGCGGCAATAAAATGCTGCATGTTTAGAACGAGGCCGCACAAAGGCGAAAGGCGGCGTAAAATTTATCGCGAGAGTTTTGCGTGAGCAGGCGGGGCTTTGGATAAAAGATCGGATTCTGCAGCGCGGCGAGTAAAATTTTACCGAAATTTTGGCGCAAAGCAGCGCGAGTTAAATTTTAAAATTTGCGGCTCATGGGCGGTGGCGGAGACGAGGTAAAAGCCAGGCGGTAGAGCGGCAGCGGGCTTTGTTTTAAGCAGGCGTTTTGTGATAAACGAGCGGCGATCGAACCGAGCGCGGACGGCAGTAAAATTTCACTACGAAACAAGCGGCGCGATTAAATACCGATTGTGCGCGGCGATGAAATTTTACCCCAAAAGGCGCGGTAGCTGAAGTCGGCACTATGTTAAGGAAAGTCGAGACTAGGTAAAATTTCGTCAAAAGAGATGGCGGCGGTAAATTTCACCTCAAAGGGCGGGCGGCGGTAAAATTTCATCGCAAGAGGCGCAGATAGAGGGCTCGGCGCTCACAGCTCGCCAGGCGTCTGAAAATTCGCTTGGTTTTGAAGCGAGTTTATCGCGGATACTCACGGGCTGCTTCATGTTTTGGAGACCGCCCCGCTCATGCGCATCGTTAGCGGCGCGGCTAGCCGATGTGATATGCACGCGCTCAAGACGGATCGGGCGGCGCGCGGAATATTCGGCGCGAGCCGTAAGCAACGCCGATCGTGCGGGCACTCGAATTCAAAGCGGGCGATTGCAGGGCGCCTTGGCACGATAGGGCTTAGTTTCGCGCCCTTGCGGTAAGTTACGTTGAATTTATGCGAGGTTTGGGCGAAATTGTTCAACGTGCGTCGCGAAATTTAAAGCTCGCGGCGGCAGCAGAACCGAGATGCCGCGGCTGTCACAAAACTAAGACGCCGTAGCTGCCGCAAAACCACGATGTCTTTGTGGCTGTAGAAGCAAGGCGCTGCGGCAAAAAGCGCCTTTTAGGCATGCGTAGGTCTCGTTCGTCGCGCCAAGCGACGGGGCGAGTAAATAAAATTTGGAGCTAAGCTTGGATCTACTAAATATCGTAAATTTAAAGAAATTTTACCTGCGAGAGGATCGCAGCAAAAACGTCGTTTTTGAAAATTTTGATCTGCGAATCGATGACGCGCCGCGGCTTATCAGCCTCACGGGCCCCGACGGCGCGGGCAAATCCACGCTTTTAAAGCTCATCTGCGGCATCATCGCGCCCGATTGCGGCGAGATAAAATTTGCTGGCTTCACTCCTAGCGGCGAAAATAAAGAATTCGTCCGCGCAAACGGCTATATGTCGCAGAGCCTGGGGCTTTACGAGGAGCTTAGCGTCTGGCAAAATTTAAACATCTTCGCAGGCCTAAAAGGGCTCGATCTAAAAGACGGCGAGGAGTATCTGCGCGGGCTTTTGCGCCGCGTGGGGCTTTTGAAATTTAAAGATTATGCCGTGGATTCGCTCTCCGGCGGGATGAAACAAAAGCTCGGCGTTGCGTGCGCGATTGCGGCTCGTCCGCGGCTTTTGGTGCTCGATGAGCCCACCGTCGGCGTCGATCCGCTCTCGCGCAGCGAGCTGTGGGCGATCGTGCGCGAGTATCTGGATCAAAGCGGCGCGAAATGCATATTTTCGACGGCGTATTTCGATGAGGCGGCGGATGCCGATCTGACGCTGATTTTGCTCGGCGGCAAGATCATAGCGCAGGAGCGCGCCGCAAATATCACCGCGGCGCTGCGGGACCGCACCTTTCGCATTGGCGGCGAGGATTATCAGAGCCTGGCGCGCCGCTTGATGTTTAAGACGCAAAGATTTTTAAAAAACTCCCCGCTCATCGACATCTGCCCCAGAGACGGCAGCGTCGATCTGCTAAGCGATGAGCCGATAAGCCTGCGCGATCTGCAGGGGTTTTTAAACGCGAGCCTAGAGGGTGACGGCGAAAATACAGAGCGCGAAAACGGGAGTGACGAAAATTTTAAAATTTCAAACGGAAACGAGGGCGTTAAATTTAGCGAAAGCGGAAACGCTAAAGTTAAAGAAAACGAAAGCGCTAAATTTAAACTTAGCCCGCGTGAGGCGAGCCTGGAGGATGCGTATATTTTTCTAAACAAAGCAGAGATCGGCGCGGCAAACTTCGGCTACGAAAAAAGGAGCTTCGATGCGGCGCAAACCGTCATCAAAGTGCGCGACGTGAGTAAAAAATTCGGCTCATTCACCGCCGTGGAAAATACGAGCTTCGAGGTCAAAAAGGGCGAGATTTTCGGCCTTCTGGGCCCAAACGGCGCGGGCAAGACGACGACATTTCGTATGATCTGCGCGCTTTTGGGGATGAGCGGGGGCGAGATCTCGGTCATGGGCGAGGATCTGCGCCACGCTAAATCATCGATCAGATCGCGCATCGGCTACGTCTCGCAGAAATTTTCGCTTTATAAAAAGCTAAGCTGCTATCAAAATTTAGAGTATTTCGGCCGCAGCTACGGTATCGGTGGCGCGGCACTGAAACGGCGCATAGAGGAGCTTTTGAGCGAGTTTGGCTTGCAGCGACTGCGAAACGAGACGTGGCAGAACCTGCCCTTTGGCGCGGGGCGCAACCTTTCGATGGCGTGCGCGCTCATCCACCGCCCCGAGATTTTGTTTCTCGACGAGGCCACCAGCGGCGCCGATCCGCTCTCGCGTAGGCTCTTTTGGAACCGCATAAATGCGCTGGCGCGCACCGGCGTGAGCGTGGTCGTGACGACTCATTTTATGGAGGAGGCGGAGTATTGCGATCGGTTTTTGATCCAAGATCGCGGCAAAATCCTGGCGCTGGGCAGCCCCGACGAGGTCTGCGTGCAGCACGGGCGGCGGCTTAGCGTGCAGCAGGCCTTCATAAACGAGGT
>CAUVFI010000185.1:0-2995 GCA_963551055.1 uncultured Campylobacter sp.
GCGATTTTCGCTAGGGTTTTTGGCAAATAGCAGACACGCGGCTTGCTATTTTAAAGCTCCGAACGGGCCTACAAAATATAGCGAAGTGGCTAGAAATTTATGTTTGCGCCGAAGCACTTTAAAAACAGCGATTGAAATTTTAAAATTTTGATAAAGATAAAATTTTAGTAAAAGCGTAGCGCTTGTGGATAAATCTGGTATCTAAATCCGCAAGAACAAGCGCCACTACTTTTACCATGAATTTATAAAGGCAAAATTCTACGCTTGCGGCTAACATCAAAATCGTAAAATTTAATGCTTTAAAACGGTAAAATTCTTAGGTGTAGTAATTTTTAGAATTTTACCGCAAAATTTAGCGCTAATCTCAAAAAGTTATAAATGCGAGATTTCCATAAAGCAAACAGGCGAATCCATCTCTAGATCGGCCAGCATTAAGACGCAATCCTTTTACGTGCTCGCTTAGAATTTTGCCTATGGCAACCAACCAAATTTTAATGATTTTATGGCATTTCTGCGTCGTACTCGAACTAGGAGTCGTGAGATATCCGAAGCAATTATGAAACAAATTTAAAATGGCAAATGGAGACATTGACAAAATTCCGCTATTTCAACTTGAAATTATAACGATTCTTAGAAAAAAGCGGATTGAGTAAAATTTCATAAATTCCATCAATTTAAGTGCTTAGCAGATAGCACCAAAAATAGGAAATTAAGCTTGCGTAATGATATTTTTAAAAATTTTAAATTTTATATGCGCAAGCGGGTAAAATTTGATGTCTAGTACCAGCAGCACCCTTGATTATCATATAATTGCATCTGAATTGCTAGCAAATTTCGGATTAAACAATCCTGCGATTTGACGTCTAATAATTATTTGGAATTTAAAATGGATGGAGCGGGAGTTCGTTCGCCCCATCCTGCGCTAGTACGTTAGAATTTTTAAAATTTAAAGTTATACCCTAGATAGAGCCCATGGTTGGTCTCATATACCTTGTCTACGCCTTCTCCAAGCTTACTAGCCTTGTATCTAGTGTAGTCCGCCTTGTAGCCGAACTCGATCTCGTTATGCTCGTCAAAGCTATATAGCCCGCCCAGTCTTGCGCCGATTACCCAGCCAGGCAGAGTCTTTGAGAGCGAATCGCTACTTCCGTCAGATTCGTCATACGAATAAATTTTATATTTCAAAAATGAAACTCCTGTATATGCGCCCGCTACGAGTTTAAAGCCATTCGTAATCTCAGGCGTAAAATCCCCGCCTACGAGCAAGCTATGCTTATTCCACTCGTGTTTAAATATGATGTCCTCGTCAGTGCCAGTTTTCGAAGCTTTGAAATCATACAAGTACTCGCCGTACGCCCTAGCTATACCAAAATCATAGCCGCCTTTAAAGCCGAGCGCAGCCTGACCCTTATTATCTTTATTCGTGCCAGAATCGTCCTCGTCAGACCATTTAGTAGTGATGCTGGATTTAAAAGAATAATCTCCCTCGATACCTAAAAACATCCCTTCGCCGAAGCTTGCGCTTGCGCATACCGCAGCGGCAAACGCCGCGATTAAAATTTTGTTTTTCACATTTTCTCCTTACAATTTATAATTTCGAACTTTCCGCCGCCGCTTTGCCATTTTGCTACTTGCTATCTTTAAGCGTCTTCGCCAAGCTCGCTCATAAGCGCGTTTAAAATTTGTGATTATAATATCCTTTTTTTGAAATTTCGATGAATTTCGCGACAAGACTTGGAATTTTATCTCACTCGCCTTGGATAAAATTTTATCTCGTTTGCTAAGGACAGAATTCTATCTCGATTGCCTGGATGAAATTCGACGAAATTCTACGCCGCCTCCCTTGGGCAGTTAGCAAATTTAATGTCGGGTGTCATTAAAAATAATCTGTGATGAAATTTAAAGCGCTTACTTAGTTGTTCGTTTTTATGTATAATTTAAAATTTACACACGAGATAAGTGCCGTGTTACCGATAGTAACTGCACTTTTAAAAATTTAAGACGATTTGATTTGGAATTTATAAAATTCCCGCCTCATTTTTGTATCATAAGCCAAATCCAAAAAAGGAGTATCTATGGAAGAACACAAAGTGGAGTTACGCAACTCCCGCTTACAAGGACCACTGGACTCAGACGTAGACGAGCTGGGTTTAGACAGGCTCACCGACACCGTGCCGTTTCCTAAGCGCGGTGTCATCATTATGGCGATTGCCGCTGCAGTGGGCTTTGCGCTATATGCCGCGTTACCATTTGAGCCTAATGTCAAAAAAGGCCTTGCGCTGCTTGCTTTTATCGCGATTATGTGGCTTACAGAGGCCGTGCATATCACGGTAACCGCGCTTATGGTGCCGGTGCTTGCGGTAGCTATCGGACTTGGCAAATTCGCTAAAGATGGCACTTTCACGGCTGCCACCATCAAAAGCACGCTTGCAAATTTTGCAAACCCTACGATCTTTACCTTTTTCGGCGGTTTTGCTCTGGCAACGGCTCTGCATATGCAAAAGCTAGACAAAAAGATCGCGATGTGGCTAATCGCCCGCGCAGGCGGTCGCTTGGGCGTGGCTGCGATTTTAATCTGCCTTGCTACGGCGATCCTTTCGATGTGGGTTTCAAATACCGCAACTGCTGCGATGATGCTTCCGATCGCGCTTGGAATTTGCGCCAACATGGACGAGAGCAAAGATCGCGGCACGCTCGTGTTTTTGCTTTTAGGCATCGCGTATTCTGCAAGCATCGGAGGTTTGGGCACGCTCGTGGGATCGCCGCCAAATTTAATCGTGGCTCAAGCCTTGCACTACAGCTTCGCAGACTGGATGAAGGTAGGTTTGCCGCTAATGTGCGTGATGCTACCGATAATGCTTGTGGTGCTTTATATAATTTTCAAGCCGAATTTAAGTCATAAAATAGAGATGGATCTGGAGCATATCCCTTGGACGCGCGAGCGTATTATTACGATCATCGTATTTGCTCTAACAGCGCTTGGCTGGATATTTTC
>CAUVFI010000186.1:0-2987 GCA_963551055.1 uncultured Campylobacter sp.
GGCTCCTCGTAGCGCGCGCCCGCACTTTTAAATATCTCGCCCCAAACGTCCTCGGTTTGGGCTAGCACCGCCGAGACGAAGGCGAGCTTTTCCTGCTCCTGCGGGCTGTCCGTCGGCTCTCTCTGCGTGCTAGCGCCCCCGTCTAAAAGCGCCAAAGGGTTGTAACCCATAAAATACGCCACCACGCCGATTACAAGCACTATGCGCCCGATCTTTGAGCCGAGCAAAAACCTAATGATCGGGATCAGCATCCCAAGCGAGCCCGAGCTCGTGCGCATGCTGCTTGCGCGGTCATCCTCCACGTTTGAGCTTCGTCTGCCGTCTTGCCATTTCATGTTTTTCCTTTAAAATTTTTGAGCCATTATACTAAAATTTTAAAAAGAGCGCCGTCTTGCTTTTGCAAAAACAATGCGCGTGTAGCGAAATAAATCTGAAATTTTGCTTATTTTAAATTTCTTTTAAGCTGTTTAAAATTTTAAATTCTATATAATCGCCCTTTTTAAATTTAAAAGAAAGGAGAATTTGTGGCAAAAGACGACGTCATAGAGATCGACGGCAACGTCATAGAAGCGCTGCCGAACGCGACTTTTAAGGTCGAGCTAGACAACAAACACGTGATTTTATGTCATATCGCTGGCAAGATGCGGATGCACTACATCAAGATAATGCCGGGCGATCGCGTAAAAGTCGAGCTGACCCCTTACAGCCTCGATAAAGGCAGGATAACATACCGCTATAAGTAAGGATAAAGTTAAATTTAGATATACTCGCGATTTTGCGACTAAACTGTAGGAAGAAGTGTTTTCAAAATCCCCACTATTTTGAAAACAGTTGGTTTGATACTTTCGCTTTTGAAATTTCATTAAACCTAGGTGCAGTTTGCATTTAAAGTGGAGAAAATTTTAGGAGAGTGGAATGAAAGTTCGTCCATCCGTTAAGAAAATGTGCGACAAATGTAAAATTGTCAAGCGCAAAGGTGTTGTTCACGTTATTTGTGAAAATCCAAAACATAAACAAAGACAAGGATAAGTTATGGCTCGTATCGCAGGTGTAGATCTACCAAAGAAAAAAAGGATTGAATACGGACTAACTTATATCTACGGTATAGGTTTATTTACGTCGAGAAAAATTCTCGATGCGGCAGGAATTTCTTACGATAAAAGAGTCGCCGATCTGAGCGAAGATGAAGTCGCCGCTATCAGAAAAGAGATCCAGGAGCACTATATGGTCGAAGGCGATCTTCGCAAACAAGTGGCTATGGATATAAAAGCGCTTATGGACTTGGGCGGCTATCGCGGCTTAAGACACAGAAAGGGCCTTCCTGTTCGCGGTCAAAAAACAAAAACGAACGCCAGAACCAGAAAAGGCAAACGTAAAACCGTCGGCGCGGCAGCTAAATAAGGATTGAGATATGGCACAAAAAAAAGTAGTTAAGAAAAAAACCGTCAGAAAAAATATCGCCAAAGGCATAGTTTACATCTCCGCTACGTTTAACAACACTATGATTACCGTAACGGACGAGATGGGCAACGCGATCGCGTGGAGCAGTGCGGGCGCTTTAAATTTTAAAGGCAGCAAAAAATCCACCCCTTATGCGGCGCAGCAAGCCGTCGAGGACGCACTAAGCAAAGCCAAAGAGCACGGCATCAAAGAGGTAGGCGTCAAGGTTCAGGGTCCGGGAAGCGGACGCGAGACCGCCGTTAAAAGCGTAGGTAGCGTAGAAGGGATTAAAGTTACGTATTTCAAAGATATCACTCCTCTTGCGCACAACGGTTGCAGACCGCCTAAACGACGTCGCGTGTAATTATAAAAGGAGAAATTTATGGCTAGATATACAGGACCGGTTGAAAAATTAGAAAGAAGGCTCGGCGTCGATCTATTTATGAAAGGCGAAAGAAGGCTTGCGGGCAAGAGCGCGCTTTTAAAACGCCCTTATGCTCCGGGTCAGCACGGACAAAGACGCGCTAAACTAAGCGAATACGGCTCACAGCTTCGCGAGAAACAAAAGGCTAAATTTATGTACGGCGTAAGCGAGAAGCAGTTCCGTAGGCTATTTGCCGAAGCGGCTCGTAGAGAGGGTAATACCGGAGCGATCTTAGTTCAGCTTTTAGAGCAAAGGCTAGATAATGTCGTTTACCGCATGGGCTTTGCTACGACTAGACGCTTTGCGCGTCAGCTCGTTACGCACGGACACATTTTAGTAGACGGCAAGCGCGTCGATATCCCTTCATACAGCGTCCGCGCAGGACAAAAGATCGAAGTGATCGAAAAGAGTAAAAATAACCCGCAAATTTCAAGAGCGCTGGATCTTACTGCACAGACCGGCATCGTAGCGTGGGTGGATGTAGAAAAAGAGAAAAGATACGGAATTTTTTCTAGAGTTCCGGAGAGAGAAGAAGTTGTTATTCCTGTAGAGGAAAGATTTATCGTAGAGCTTTACTCGAAATAGTAGGTGCTAATATGAGAAAAATCACAACATCAGCTCATATGCCAACTGAAATAAAGGTTGAGAATGTCAGCGAAAATGTTGCTAAAATCATAGCATATCCCTTTGAAACGGGATATGCCGTCACTCTAGCTCATCCTTTACGAAGGCTACTTTATACGAGCACGGTCGGTTTCGCGCCGACTGCGGTTAAAATCGAAGGCGTAAGCCACGAATTCGACAGCATGCGCGGCATGCTTGAGGATATGGCGGCTTTTATCATAAATTTAAAGGGCTTAAGGTTTAAAATCAAGGGCGATTCCCTACGCGAGGTCGTAGAATACAGCTTCAAAGGACCTAAAGAAATTTACGGCAGTGACCTAAATAACGACGCTGTAGAGATCGTAAATCCAAGCGCTTATCTGGCTACGATAAACGAGGATGCCGATCTTAAATTTACGCTCATCATCGAAAAGGGTATCGGCTATGTCCCAAGCGAAGAGATCAGAGAAAATTTAGACGCTGATTTCATCGCGCTGGATGCGTTTTTTACCCCGGTAAC
>CAUVFI010000187.1:0-2982 GCA_963551055.1 uncultured Campylobacter sp.
TTTTTTAAAGGCTCGTTAAACAAAGATAGCATAAAATACCTTTTGGTGCTTGATCTGCGCGCGATACTCTTTGAGATTCCGCTTTTGTTCATTCTATTTGTCGGGATGTATTTCGAGGGCGGCACGAGCGCGCTTGCGGCACAGCAGGCTTTGACGCACGAGGTTTACGGTAAAATTTTCTGGATCGGCGTTTTAGGCACGGGGCTCATCGCTCCGATCATCATCGCCTTTACGGCGCTGAAAAACCACGCCTACAAGCCTGCGTTTATAGTTTTAAATTCTTTCGTCGTGCTTTGCGGCGTCATTCTGCTTCGCTACTACATCGTATATGCGGGGCAAATTTGCACGGGAGCGTAGTCTCGCTCCCGATTTAGGGAACGGGTTTGAAAATTTTACTTTTAGAAGACGATTTTGAATACAGAAGCAGCGTAAGCGAGTATCTCACGGAGCTCGGCTACGAGGTGGACGAATGCTCTAGCGGCGACGCAGCTGCGATAAGATAGCCGCGAATGCCTACCACTTGCTGATTTTAGACATCAAAGTGCCGGAGGTTTCGGGCGAAGAGGTGCTGAGATATGCGCGCAGCCTCGGCCTCAACACTCCCGTGATGATGATGACCTCGCTCGGCGACATCGACGATTTAAGCCAGTGCTACGAACTAGGCTGCAACGAATATCTAAAAAAGCCCTTCCACCTAGCCGAGCTTAAATTTAGAGTAAGCGAGCTGATGCGAAAGTATTTCGGCGACGAAAAGGGCGCCGTCAAGATCGCGGATAAATTTCACTACTTCGCAAATTTAAAAATTTTAAAACGCGCGGACGAAGAGATATCGCTAAGCGCCAAAGAGATCAAAATCATAGAATTTCTGCTCGCCAATATCAAAAGATTCGTAAGCGTAGATGAACTCATCGCCGACGTATGGGACGGCGAAGCGGGCAGCGTCGATGTACGCGTGCATATCAGCAACCTCCGCTCCAAAACGAGCAACGATTTCATCCTCTCCAGCCGCGGACTCGGATATAAGATCAATGCTTAAAGGGTTTAAATTTACGCTTTTTAGCGCGATCTTCATCATCGGCGCCTTTATAAGCGAGAGTCTTTATATCATCTATTTAAACTCCAAAATCGAGGAGAGTGCCGACGTCGCCGAGCTGATACAAAAAAGCGGCGAAGCCCTAGCCGGCGCGGATCTGAATCTAAAAGACGAGCTCATCTACGACTACGCGATCCTAAATGCAAACGGCGAAATTTTAAGATCAAACCTAAGCGTGCAGCCGCCGGATTTTGCGTTTATCACGCTAAAATTCGGCGGGCGGGTGTTTTTTAAGCGCCACTTTCTGCATGAGGGCAAGCTGCATTTTTTCGTCATCTCAAAAAAGATAAGCTACGCCAAGATAGAATTTATCGCGATCTCTACGATCTTTATCACGATTTTCGTAGCGCTCATCATCGCGCTGTTTAACTACAAAATCATAAAAAATTTCTACGCGCAGCAAAGCAACCTCATCAAGGCGTTTTTCAACGACGCGATGCACGAGCTAAAGACCCCTCTGGGCGTCGCGCTCATCAACACCGAGATGCTTGGGTTGCGCGACAAACACACGGCGCGAATAAAATCCGCGCTCAAGCAGATGGTAATTACTTACGAGGACGTGGAGTACTTCATCAAAAGCGGCAAGATGAGCTTCAAAAGCCGCCGCATCGATATGAGCGAGTTTTTGGGCGCTAGGATAAATTTCATCTATCTGATCGCAAAAAGCAAAAACATAAGCCTGCAATCGCGAATAGCGCCCGACATTAGCGTCTTTATGGACGAAACCTCGCTAATGCGCCTCATCGACAACACCCTAAGTAACGCCATAAAATACTCGCGCCCCGGCGGCAAGATCATCATCGGACTGGAAAAGGGGGTAAGCATAGCGGTCTTTAGCGTGCAGGACTTCGGCATCGGCATAAAGGATACGAGCGCGATCTGGGATAGATACTCGCGCGAAAACGCGGCTCTTGGCGGATTCGGTCTCGGGCTAAACATAATCGATAAAATTTGCAAGCGCTACGGCATCGCAAAAAGCGTCAGCTCGAAGCTCGGCGAGGGCAGCACCTTTTGCTACAAAATCCCGCTGTTTAAGCAGAAGCTTTTGGATTAAAACGGCGCGCTAAATTTAGACGCTAATTTTAAAATTTTAAAAGTAAAATTTGCGCGGCTAGGGCTTTTTAAAATTTCGTTTTGAAGCGACTTTTCAACCGCCTTTTGCCTCCCTTGATTCTAAATAATATTCTTGTACATCAAAATTTAAGTTACCACAATTGTCAAATTGATTTTTTACAACCGGTTGATTTTTTTTATCGATATAATATTCTGACAAGAATTTTTTGGCTGTTGTAAAATTACTTATAAATACACTATGATTTAAAGCTATAAAATTGTCATATAAAAGAAAGCTATAATCTAAAAATAATAAATTTTCAAAAAATATCGGCTCGTTAAAACCGGCACTCATCTTATTTAAATTTATTTTAATATATTTGCTTGGATCTATACTTACAACTTCTATTTTATTTAAAACAGTATATTCTATATCATTCTTTTCGGTCTCTAAAATTTGCAAAATTTCATTTAAGTTACGATTTTTGGCTTTATAATATGAAACTTTATTCATTTTGCACCAAGATCTTCCATATTTTTTGCAACGAAAATCATTAATTAAAATAGTAGCTTCTAATTCTTTTTCCAAATACTCAGCAATAGCCCTTTTATACAACTCCTCTTTAGGTAAAATTCTATCCTCTTTGAGGCAGTATCCTTGCTTGTATTTGTTGTAGCCAAAAATAGTAACTACGGCGAAGCCTCGTGAAGTGGAGTAATCGGGCACGACGCGGATAAATGCGACGCAAAGTATCGCCGCCAGAAGCAGCACGCCAACTATCGCTTTAAATTTAACGGATTTATAAAATTTCATACCGACGCTCCTTTTAAAATTT
>CAUVFI010000188.1:0-2967 GCA_963551055.1 uncultured Campylobacter sp.
GCATAAAAAACGCGCTCACCCGCGTCCGCTCGCACCAAAACACATATAAAATCCCACCGCTACCGAAATATACCTCGCCGCCCTGCTCGCAGCTTGGAAGCTCGCTGTCAAGCTGCATCAAAAACTCCATCTTTTCGCCGCATATCGGACAGCGCGGCACCAAAGCGCCCTGTATCCACGAAGGCTCGCCGCCGATGCGCACGAGGTTTTGCCTGCTGTTTGACATCCCCCAGTCCTGAGCCGCCCAGCGCGCCGGCGTGAGTGCAAGCGCTACCTCGCACTCCTTTATCGGCTCGTCCTGCACGTATTCTACCTGCGTCCGCTCGCCGATACGTCGCGGCATACCCTGCGCGTCGTGTTTGTAAAAGACTATCTCGCCTTCGTTTATCTCTCTAACGTGCGCAGCGAGGATTAGGCGCGGCAGCGATCGCACGGGCAAGTCATGAGGCAGCGGATCAAGCGTGATGAGATGAAATAGCGGATTTTGCGCATCGCCGTCCGGCTCGTCCAAGACCCCGCCGAGCTTATAGCCTACCTCGCCGCCCTCAAACCGCCAGGTCGGATGGTACTTCGCTAGATGCGGCGCGTAGGGTGCGCCGAAGTAGCCGCGCGGAAAGATTATGTTATACGCGCGCTGTCCGCAGTATCTTTTGAGCCTAAATTTCTCGCCACCAAAGCAAATTTCATCGTTCGGCGCTTTTTGTGATTTATCAGAGTTGGATTCGTTTGAGTTAAATTTAGAGTCATATTCGACTGCGTCCGTTTTAAGATTTTTGCTCGCTTCCAGCTTGAACACGTCCGCGTTAAATTCGGCGCCGTTTGCCGCATCGCACGCTTCATCTAAATTTACATTAGCTCGCGATACGTCGCACTCATCCGCTTGAGCTTGCTTGGCGTCGCCGTGTTTGAGTGCATCCATTTTTAAAATTTCATCCGCTGCCGCTTGAGCTTCGCCATCTGCGTAAAATTTTACCCGCTCAAAGGCAAATCCCACGGCCTCCAGCCAATAGCCAATATATTCAAGTAGGTCGCACGGACGGTCGAAGAAGTCCTCTGCAAGCGCGAACTCGCAGGCAAATTTTACATTTCGCGGATCGCGGGTTTGCAGCAAGCAACTAAAAATTTTTTGCCGCTCATCTTTGCTCGTCTGCGGATCCGCAAGCCTCTCGCGCCAGATTTGCGAGCTCTCGTAACTAAGCCCGCGCCACGGATACTCCGCGTAATACGCGCTCTCATTCGGCTGCAATTTAAAAAGCTCGCCAAGATACGGGTGCAAAAACGGCGCGAACTCGAGACTTGCCGCAGCGATTACCTCTTCGGCGTTTTTCCAGCGCGCGCTTTTTTCATCTCTGCCGCGTTGCCGCGCGCTTTCGCCCGCCCGCGCCGAGCGTGCATTCTCTCCCGTCTGTGCCGCGCTTTCGTCCTGCTTCGTTTCGCGCCCCTCTGCCGCCTCTTCGCGCAAAATTTCAACCGCCGTGGCGATCAGAGCTTTAAAATCCCCCTCGCCTACATAGCCCATAGCGTCCTTTAGCAGCGTGCCGCCCTCTTGCCGCCCGCGCAGCAGGCTGTCCGCTAGCGTAAAATATGCCGCCGCATCCCCTTGCAGCCGCCAAAACCGCTCGTATAAACCGGACACTCTAAAGCCGTCGCGTTCAAAATCTCGCGCCAAGCTTAGCGCTTCGTCCCGCTTACCCATCTTGCCATCCTTACTTTTGAAATTTTATTTTGATAATTTTAGCGTAAATTTAGGTTAAATTTTGAAGGCGACTTATTTTATATGTCAAAATTCCAGTAAAAAATATGTGAGATTAAATTCGGCGACGAATTAAAATTTAGAAGTGTGTCGAGCTCCGTAGAGCCCGGCTAAATTTTAAAATAGCTCTTAAATTTAAAAGCTATCGTCTCTTTTTTCAAAGATCAGATGCAGCACGTATGTCACGGCGAAGGTCAAGGTGCTAGGCACGATCCAGCCGAGCATCGAGTCATAAAACGGCATCATCTTCACAAACGACGTTACAAGCGGCACCGAAATCCCCAAAATGTCAAGTCCGTTTATGACGCCCTCGACGACGCAGACATAGACGCAGGCGCGGTAGATCAGCTTGCTCGAATCGATCCACGGATTAATCAGCGAGAGGATTATCAGCATGATCGAGATCGGATAGATGGCGACTAGGACCGGGATGGAGCCTTTGATGATAGTCGTAAGGCCGAAATTTGCGACTCCAAAGCCAATCACGCACCAAGCGATCGCCCAGGTTTTGTATTTGATCTTACCTTTCGTAAGCTCTTCAAAGTATTCGCTAGCCGAGCTTATAAGACCCAGCGTCGTGGTGATGCAGGCTAGGAAAAACGCGCTGCCTAGAATCACGACGCCAATTCTTCCAAAATAATGATCGCTTACTCGCGACAGAAGCTCCGCTCCGTTGATATTCGGTCCATCTTTGAAAAGCTCCGCGGAGGTCGCGCCCAGATAGCCCAACATAAAATATATCGTCATCAGTATGACGCCCGACATCATTCCCGCTTTTATCGTAGAGGTTACAAGGTGCTTTTCGTCGCTCACGCCGGTTGCTTTAATGGCGTTAATTACGATGATTCCAAATGCCAACGATGCAAGCGCATCCATCGTCTGATAACCCTCTACGAAGCCCTTTGCTGCGGCATGATCGACATACTCTCCGCTAGGAGCTACGAAACCCCCGATCGGAAACAAAAATCCCGCGCCGAAAAGTAACAAAATAAGCGCCAAAAGTATCGGCGTGAGGTATTTTCCGAGCAGATCGACAAGCTTTGAGGGGTTCATGCAGATGTAATAGTTCAGCGCAAAATACGCCGCAGAATAAACAAATAGCCAAATTTGAAGATGCTCTTCCGCAATAAAAGGCTTGATCGCGATGTCAAAAGGCATGTTTGCCGCGCGCGGTATCGCAAAAAGCGGCCCGATCGTAAGATATAAAAGCGCGG
>CAUVFI010000189.1:0-2966 GCA_963551055.1 uncultured Campylobacter sp.
AAAGCGCGCTTAGCCGCCGAAAAATCCGCCGCTCTTGCCGCTCTTGCTTCCGCCGAAAAACCCGCTCTTGCCGCTTCGCGCCTTGGCGTTTTGCTGCTTTGCTTGATTGAAGCTATCGACGCTTCTGGAGTAGGCGCTCGGGCTTTTGTAGGCGGTTTGGCGCTGGCTTTGATAGGCGGGGTTGTTAAACAGCTTGCCGCCGATCCACGAGCCGATGATGGCGCCCGCAGCGCTTGCCAAGATCGCCTCGCCCAGGCTCATGCCGCCGCTGCTAAGTTGCGCGTTTTGGTTTGTTAAATTTGAAGTACCGGCGTCGATTTTAGCGTTTTCCTCGGCCAGAAGGGCTTTGGTCTCCTCATCGCTTAAAATTCTCTCCGTGCCGTCGAGCGATTTTAGGATGATCTGGGTCTTTTCGCTCGGAAATTCCTCTAAAATTTTATATTTTCCCGGCGCGACCTCTTCGAGTCGCACGAGCGCGCCTTCTTGCAGACGGACGTTTTGCTCCTGCCCCCTATCGTCGCAGCCCGCTAACGAGCCCGCCATAACGAGCCCGAAGCCGCTTACCAGCGCATAGCTAGCGATTTTGCGTAGTTTCATTTAGATCCTTTCAGTGATTTTATATCTAAGCTTTGATTTATCAAAAGCTCGTTTCCCTCGACGCGGATAAACTCGCTCTTGCCGATATTTTCGATGATTAGGCTTTGCGCTTTGAGGCGCTTTTTGCGTTTGAGCGATTTTACGAATTTTGCAAGGCTCGTCCATTCGCTACGATCGAAGGTTTTTTCTTTGATTTCGACATCATAGGGTTTGACCTCGCGGTTTTTGCTCGAAAGCAGCGGTTTGTCGAAAAACGACAAAAAATACCTGAGCTTCTCATCGCGCTCTTTATACATCAGCTTGATTTCATCTTTTGAAGCGATTAAAATTTCCTCTTTTTCTTTGTGAAGCCTGTCCTTATCGCTTTGCAGTGCTTCGATTTTACCTTTTAGCTCGGAGATTTCTTTGATGAGATAGTCGATGAAGCTTTGAGTGCCAGCTGCGCCGCTGGTGCGCGAGCTTTTCGCAGAGCTTTGCGAAGCGGGCTCGCTTTGTTGCATTTCATCATCTAAAAGCACGTAGCGTACGCCGCCGCTTTCCTCGGCGCGCAAGGAATTTCTGCGGATGCGGTTGTAGACGGCTTCTTTTGAAATTCCTAAAATTTCGGCTGCTTCGCCGATCGAGACTTTTTTCATACAAAGATGCCTTTTAGCGTTTTAGGTAATTATTGCTAAATTTGCCTAAAATAGGCATTAAACGCTTCGTTTACAAAGATAGATTCCGCCTTACCGCAGCTGGCGCGCGATAAATTCCGCTCGCTTACGCCCGCTAGATATAAAATTTCGCTTCGCTTGTAAAGCCGCGCAAAATTATTTTTTGCTGAGCTTTTAGAATTTTAGCCCAATAATGTTGCTTAATTAAGTATATTTTTTATACACTTACAAAAAATTTTAGTATTTCAAAGGAGGCGAAATGCCCGAATCGCCTAAATATAAAAAATCCGAAATTCGCTGTAAGCTCATTTTAGGCGCGGCGCTGGAGCTGTTTTTAGCCAAAGGTTACGAGGCTACGAGCTTAAGCGATATCATCGAGCTTAGTGGCGGCTCGCTATCGTCGGTTTATAAGTATTTTGATAACAAAGAAAGCCTATTTTTGCGCATCATCGAACTGCAAAGCAAAAAGCTAGACGAGCGAATGAACGAGCGCATGCGAATCAATAAAGACCTAAAATTGCGCGAGTATCTACGAGAGTTTGCAGGGATTTATCTGGAGTTTCTTTTCGCTCCGGAGGCGATAAAATTCTACCGGCTGATACTTTTCAGTGGCTTTAACGGCGCGCTTAGCGAGAGCCCAAAAATCTTTTTAAAAAGCGGCGTGCTAGGTTCGCCGAATGCGCTGGATGAGTATTTAGCGGCGCATGCGGACGAGTTTGCGCCTGGGCGCACGGCAAAAAGCCTAGCGCTATATTTCTGCTTTTTGCTTAGAGAGCCGCATTTTAGCAGGCTACTGTTTTTCGACGAAAAGCTAAATTTCAAAGCGAGCGAGCTAATCAAGGACCGCATCGATATGTTTTTGCTCGGCGTAAAAAAGCGCTAGTGGCGGAATTTTACAGCGCAAATTCCGCGTTTTTCGTACTTCTAAATTTTATGAGCGGTTTGGGGCTTAGAATTTGATTCTATCCGTTACCAAGCGCTATAAAACGCCGCATATCCCGCGCTTAAAATTTTAATTCTATCGGCGCAGAATTTTTAAAACGATTGAGGCTGAAATTTTTATTTTCCGTATTAAATTCCGTGCCGCAGTTAGAATTTTGCCGTGGAATTTCGCGTCTCTTGCCTGCGCCTTTAAATTTGCGCCACTCAGATTTTAAATTTAATAAAACCTCTTATAATCCCGCGAAATTTCAGATCAAAAGGATAAAAAATGGATTATGATATCATCGTAATAGGCTTTGGCAAAGCAGGCAAAACCCTTGCCGCAAAATCCGCCGCGCTCGGTAAAAAGGTCGCTCTCATCGAGCGCTCGCCGCAGATGTACGGCGGCACCTGCATCAACGTAGGCTGCATCCCGACCAAGCGGCTAGTTACGGCGAGCAAGGAAGCTGGCTTCGTAAATTTCAGCGTGCTCGGAGAGTATTTCGTGCTGAGCATGCAGAAAAAGGACGAGCTCGTAGAGGCGCTGAGGGCGAAAAATTTAGCCATGCTAAAGGGTAGTCCGAATATAGACGTAATCGACGGCGAGGGCTCATTTACGAGCGCGAATTCCGTGCGCGTGCTAAGCCCTGACGGACAAACGCGTGAAATTTCAGCAGAAACGATCGTCGTAAATACGGGCTCTGTCGAGGTTGAGCCGAGCTTTGAGGTAAGCTCGCAGATCGCTTATAGCAGCGAGGAAATTTTAAATTTAAAGACGCTGCCGAAGCATCTCGT
>CAUVFI010000190.1:0-2953 GCA_963551055.1 uncultured Campylobacter sp.
CCTACGACGGTTGCCATTTGCGTATTTATGACGTTTTTCGGCTCAGCTTTAAAACTAATGCCAAGATCACTTCTATAAAATACGGTTCCACTGCCTGCCTCTAAAGGCTCTAACGTAAGTCTGATAGGCTCACCTTTGTGCAGCCCGATGCCGACGTTATGGACTTTCTTAGCTATCGTTGTCTGTCTCATTTCTATCCTCGTTTTCATTAACCCGCGCATTATAGCGAAAATTTTAAAATTTACTTACCTTTTTCTATTGCTTTTTTGGACGATTCTAAGACGTCGGTAATGTTATCTTTCATCCACTTAGGATCCATCCACTCCTCGGGTCTTACGTCCACGCCCTGAACTACGATGCCAAAATGCAGGTGATCTCCGAAAGCAAAGCCGCTTGAGCCCGTCTGTGCTAGAATATCGCCCGGCTTTACGTCGCTGCCGACGCTTAGCTGCGTCGCCGAGCAGTGTCCGTAGATGCCGTATAATCCGAAGCCGTAGTAAATTCCTAAATTTAATCCGAAAATTCCGTTTTCTTGCGCGAAAACTACCTTGCCGTAGTTGCTCTCTTTGATATCGGCGTTTGCGACGCTTGCTAGATCGAGCCCCATATGCCATGACTCGCTTACTTGTTCATCGTTCATAAAAAATATCCGATGATCGGCAAAACTTGCTACCGCTGCGCCTTTAGCAAGCGGATAAAAAGGCTTTAGCTCAAATCCATTTATTTTATCCTCAGGAACCGCGCTAGTAGCAGCGTGCAGATCATCTCCATTTTTCTTACGCAGAGTTTCGTTTACGAATTTAAATTTCTCCAGATCGCTCATTGAGTTAAAATTCTGCGCGTATTGGCTAGCCAGATCACTTACTTTGCCGTTAATGAAACCCGGATTTAGCTTGATAGTAGAGACTTTATATTTTTTATCCTGATAAAAATATTTGATCTGCGAAATGCTTTCGTTGCCTGCACGATCGGTAGCAACCGCTTCTGCGCGAAATTCCTCCAAATTTGCAGGCCACGCTACGAGAGACGCATAATAACCCTCTTTTACAAAAGGAATTGCTTTAAAAATTTTGCCATAGTTGGTTTTGACATAGACTTCGTTTAGGCGCTCGTCTTTTGCCGAAAATACAACTACAGCGCTACCGCCTTTGGTGATTTTATAGGATTGATTGATGATATTTATGACGGGCTTTTTGTCATCTATTATTATATTTGCCGTTTTTGCGCTCTTATTTCCTTGAGCAAAATTCCACGAGCTAATGTCGTTTGCAAAAACCTCAAGCTTGTAGTTTTTATCTTTATTAAGCATCAAATTTTTAGGAAATTGCACGGCAAGCTCTAGCGTCGTTTGTGGAACATTCAGCTCCTCATTTAGTAGCGGTATCGTGCTGGCTCCGTCGTTTAAGTTTACGCGGACAAGCTTAATGCCGGTATCGTCTGAAATTTTAATCTTTAAAGGCGAGGTTAAATTCCAATAAATTTCATTTTCCAGCGCAATTTGCGGAGGATTTTTTTCAAATTTAGGCGAGGTAAAAATTCTAAAGATTCCATAAACCAAAGCGCATATTATAATAAGAAATATTAAAATTTTAAGCTTCGTTCCATTGCCATTTCTACGCATAAAAGAGCCTTTGATATAATTTTAGAGCGCGATTTTACAAGCTTAACTTAAATTATCGGTAAAGCGAGGCAAAATTTAACGCAAATGTTTAGCGATTTACGAGGCGAATTTCAGATTTTAAATTCTCGCGATTTTAGAATCTCAAAATTTATGAGCTTTAAAATTCAGTGGCGCGCTAAATCCTATGCAGTGAAATTCCGCACACAACAAAGCGGCGTTTATCGTCTATATCGTAATCTTTAAAATTTCAATATTAGAATTTCTTTAAATTATGCTAATGGCTTGTATTGATTTTTTTAGAACACTTATACTTAAAATTTTGCCATACGAATGAAATTTTAAACTATCTTGATATAAAATTCTAAAAAATTCAAAGCAAGCTATACGTTTAAATTTCATCCTAAGCCGAGCGGAATTCCAATTAAATTTTAGATCAAACCGCCTACAATAATTCGGCTGTAAATTAGTGCGACAAGAAAAGCCAAAATTGCAGCGTTACTAAATTTTAAGGCGTGCGGTAGAAAATTCTACGCACGCCACAGCGTTCGCAAGTCGCCGCGTTTAATTAAATCTAGCGCCGATGCTAAATTCGAAGCTATTTGTGTCGTCGTGCGGCTTTTTATTAAGCGGCTTAACGAAGTATAGTTGCAAAGGCCCCATCGGCGTCATCCACTCGATACCAGCACCCGTGCTATAGCGCTCCTCCTCATTCCAGTCATGATCGCCGATCATTCCGTAGTCAAAAAACGTTACAAAGCGCATTTTAAGCCTATCGACCACCGGAAAGCTTAGCTCAAAGGAGTTATTAAAACTCTGCATACCGCCCGTCTCAATATAGCGGCAATTATTTGCATTTAAGCAGATCTCTTTTTTCGGGATACTGCGACCTTCGTAGCCTCTAATGCTTTTCATTCCGCCTAGGAATAGCTTTTCGTTGATCGGGATCTTTTTATTACCTTCCCACATATAGCCCGTTGCAGCTTTGTATCTAAAGATAATGTCGTGATCGATATAATCTCGCAAGCCAAAGTAGTAGTTAAACGATCCTCGCGCCTTGGTGTAGTCCATATCGCCGCCAAGACCCGCGTATTCTAAGCTGGCACTTGCGATCATACCGCTTCTTGGCAAGTAATAATCATCTGTGCTATTATATGTAATAGACGGGATAATCGAGCTTTTTAAATTCTTGCCATCTAAATAGCCTGCTTTGGCGTAATATTCATTTAAGCCCTTAATCTCGCTTTTTTCTAGATAATATGTAAGGCTTACATCGGTATTGCGCCCGATCTTGCGACCGCCCGTGATTGAAAATCCGTAAGATTTCTCATCGTA
>CAUVFI010000191.1:0-2947 GCA_963551055.1 uncultured Campylobacter sp.
TCCGATCGCGCTGCCGTAAAACAGAGCCGAAAGCACGGCCAGATTTAGATTGCTCGCCTTAAGCTTTAGATCGCTTAAATTTCCGCTCGCATTCAGGTTGCCGCCCATCGCGTTTAGATTTAAGCTTAGATTTTTAAGCTCATTTTGCGCTAGAGCCGCGCTAAGCTCGCCGTTTGCCTTGCCCTGCAGCTTCACTCCCAGGACGTTTTGCAGCGCGGCTAGATCGTTTGCGTTTAGCTTTGCGGACAGCTCGCCGTTTTTATTTTTCAGGTCAAATTTGGCCTCCGCATCCGCTTTAAGCGCGTCTTTAAACGCCGAAATTTGCGAGTTTGAAAGCTCAAGCGTAGAAAAATCGGTCTTTAAATTTCCGTTTGCTTTAACGTCGCCTGAAATTTTATGCCCGATAATGCTTTCGAGCTTCGCCAGATCGGGCAAATTCAGATTAAAATCGGAGTTTAAAGTTTTGTTTTTCAGATCAAATTCCGACTTTTCGACGCTGATCTTGCCCAGAGTCGAATCGATCTTGCTTGCTGCTTGTAGGACGTCATTTTGCGCCGTGATGTCCGAGTTTAGCGTGATCTGCACGCCCTTTGGGATGGAGATATTCATATCTTTAAACGCAGATTCGTTTAGGATCAAATTTGAACTCTTGATACTTGCGTTGCCCTCTGCACCGCCGCTGCTAGTCTTGATGTCTGAGAGAATGTCGATATTTCCTTTGGCGTAGATCGGCAGAGAGGCCACGGCAAGGGCCTTTTCGACGTTTAGGCCCTTAGCATCGATTTGCAGATCAAGCGGACTAAGGTCTTTTAAATTTGCCAAAAATTTTACGTTGCTATCAAAAATCCGCCCGCTGCCGTTGATGCCGAATTTGTCAAGATCGCCCAAAATTTGCCCCTTAAGGCTTAGCCCTTCGTCCGTTTTTATGCCGAGCTTGGCTAGATCGTGCGCATTTGCGTCGTAGCTAAGATCGAAAGAGCGCGCAAAAAGCGAGTATTTACCCTTTACGTTTACGTTTGCAGCGTCATTTACGTTGGCGCTGATGTCCAGATCGCCGAAATTTAGATCGAATTTCTCAAGCTTCACGTCAAGGCCGCTTTTTTCTTTGATCAAATTTTCTATGTAAGGCTTGGTAAGATTGTTGCCAAAATCGCTGAAAAATAGGCAGCCGGCGCCTACGATGAGCAGGATTAAAATTCCTGCGATTATGCCGAAAATTTTCATTTCGTCCCCTTAAAAATTTAAAATTTGAGGGTATTATAGCCCTTAAAATTTAACGTTTGAAATCTCAATACTTGAGTTTAAATCACTAAAGTTTTATAAAAATTTTTCATAAACTATTGACAAGATTTTAAATTTTGCATATAATCTTAGCACTCAAACACATTGAGTGCCAATTTTAGAAATCACAAATCAAAGAAAGGACTGAAATGAAATTTCAACCACTTGGCAAGCGCGTTCTAATCGAGCGCGAGGAGGAGACCAAAAAGACCGCTTCGGGCATCATTATCCCCGACAATGCTTCAAAAGAGAAGCCTTCGACCGGCAAAATCGTAGCCGTCGGCAGCGAATGTGAAGGCGTCAAAAATGGCGATACCGTAGCGTTTGCAAAATACGCAGGCAGCGAGATTAGCTTAGACGATAAGAAATACCTTATCTTAAATTTAGAAGATGTTTTAGGCATAATTAAATAAAAAGGATTGAAAATGGCAAAAGAGATTATTTTTTCAGACGATGCAAGAAACAAGCTTTACGCGGGCGTTAGGAAGCTAAACGATGCTGTAAAAGTTACGATGGGACCTCGCGGTCGCAATGTCTTAATCCAAAAGAGCTTCGGCGCTCCGGCGATCACAAAAGACGGCGTGAGCGTGGCTAAAGAGATTGAGCTAAAAGATACGCTAGAGAATATGGGTGCTTCTTTGGTGCGCGAAGTAGCGAGTAAAACCAACGATCAAGCAGGCGACGGCACTACTACAGCAACCGTGCTAGCTCACGCGATCTTTAAAGAGGGCCTACGCAACGTAACTGCGGGCGCAAATCCGATCGAAGTTAAGCGCGGTATGGATAAATTTAGCGCTGCGATTATCGAGGAGCTAAAAAAATCATCTAAAAAAGTAAGCGGCAAAAAAGAGATCGCTCAGGTTGCTACGATCTCTGCTAATAACGACAGCGCGGTGGGCGATCTGATCGCAGACGCTATGGAAAGAGTCGGCAAGGACGGCGTTATCACGGTAGAAGAGGCAAAATCTATTAACGATGAGTTAAACGTAGTCGAGGGAATGCAGTTTGACCGCGGCTATCTAAGCCCATATTTCATTACAAATGCCGAGAAAATGCTAGTCGAGCTAGCTTCTCCACTAGTGCTTCTATTTGACAAAAAAATTACAAATTTAAAAGATCTTCTTCCGGTTTTGGAGCAGGTTCAAAAAAGCGGCAAACCGCTTCTAATCATCGCCGAGGATATCGAGGGCGAGGCGCTTGCGACTTTAGTCGTAAATAAACTTCGCGGCGTACTAAACATCTCCGCGGTCAAAGCCCCTGGATTTGGCGATCGCAGAAAAGCGATGCTTGAAGATATCGCGATTTTAACGGGCGGTACCGTCATTAGCGAGGAGCTTGGCAGAACGCTAGAAAGTGCTTCTATGGCCGATCTTGGACAAGCCGAGCGCATCGTGATCGACAAAGATAACACCACTATCGTAGGTGGCGCGGGCAAGAAAAAAGATATCGACGCGCGCGTTTCGCAGATCAAAGCTCAAATCGCCGAGACTACGAGCGATTACGACAAAGAGAAGCTTCAAGAGCGCATGGCTAAGCTTAGCGGCGGCGTCGCGGTCATCAAGGTGGGCGCTGCGACCGAAACCGAGATGAAAGAGAAAAAAGACCGCGTGGACGACGCTCTAAACGCAACCAAAGCAGCCGTAGACGAGGGTATCGTAATCGGCGG
>CAUVFI010000192.1:0-2946 GCA_963551055.1 uncultured Campylobacter sp.
ACTTTAATGAGCGTTTATGTTTCTTACGGTATAATCAGATACGTTTTTATGAGATTTAAAAACAAAAAAATTCAAAAGGAGAGCGAATGAACGGCAACGTCAAATTTAACGCATTTTTCTCCCTACTTCTGCTGCTGCGTTAGGCAGCGACTCTTTCACACCCCAATAATCAAATTTAACCGCACAAACTAAAACTATAAAAAAGGATAAGAAATGAACGAAAATAAAATTATAATATTTGACACTACGCTTCGCGACGGCGAGCAAAGCCCCGGCGCATCAATGAATACCGAGGAGAAAATCCGTATCGCGCGCCAGCTAGAGCGCCTAAACGTAGACGTCATGGAGGTCGGTTTTGCCGCGGCTAGCAGGGGCGATTTTGACGCGATACATCAGATCGCTAAGCAAGCCTCAAACGCCTCTATCTGTTCGCTCGCCCGCGCCGTGGACGGCGATATAAAGGCTGCGGGAGAGGCTATCGCTCCGGCAAAAAATAGGCGCATCCACACCTTTATCGCTACAAGCCCGATCCATATGGAGTTTAAGCTAAAAATGTCTCCAGATGAAGTGATTAGACGCGCCGTGCGAGCCGTGGAATACGCTAAGACATTCTGCGAGGACGTCGAGTTTAGCTGCGAGGACGCATGCAGGAGTGAGATGAGCTTTTTAAAAGAAATTTGCGACGCCGCCATAAACGCCGGAGCAAAAACCATCAACATCCCAGACACCGTAGGCTATCTATATCCCGAGGAGATTACCGCTCGCATAGGAGAAATGGTTAAATTTATAAACGGTCGCGCGGTCGTCTCCGTACATAACCACAACGACCTAGGCCTAGCTACGGCAAACTCGCTAGCCGCGATAAAAGCAGGCGCAAGGCAGGTCGAGTGTACGCTAAACGGTATCGGCGAGCGTGCGGGAAATGCCGCGCTTGAAGAGATCGTGATGGCGATAAAGACGCGTCAGGATATATTCGCCCCGCTTTATACCGACATCGTCTGCAAGGAAATTTACCCTAGCTCGCGCCTATTATCTGGCATCATCGGCATCGAGCCTCAACCAAACAAAGCCATTGTTGGCAAAAACGCCTTCGCTCACGAAAGCGGCATCCATCAAGACGGTGTGCTAAAGCACAAAGAGACCTACGAAATCATCAGCGCTGAGAGTATCGGGCTAGATAAAAACTCGCTGGTGCTTGGCAAACACTCGGGTCGCCACGCCTTTAAAAATAAGCTAATCAGCCTTGGCTTTGAGCTTGAAGATAACGCGTTAAACGAGGCGTTTGAGAAATTTAAGGCGCTTGCGGATAAGAAAAAAGAGATCTTTGACGACGATTTACGCGCGCTGGTTACGAGCGAGATTATCAAGATCCCTGAGGTTTTCGAGTTTTTGACGCTTACGCAAAGCAGCTGCAACAAAGGCCTAAGTAGTGCAGCTATCACGCTTCGCCACGCAGACGAAATCAAGAGTGATGCGGCACTAGGCAACGGTACGGTGGATGCGATATTTAAGGTTATCGACCGCCTAAGCGGCATTCACGGCGTGCTCAAAGACTACAAGGTTAGTGCCGTTTCGCAGGGCAAGGACGCGCTGGCAAATGTTGTAGTAAAGGTCGAATTTGACGGCAAGACCATCATCGGACACGGACTTGATATCGATACGATGACGGCGAGCGCTAGAGCGTATATAGGTGCGCTAAACAGCTACGTAAAAATCACTGCGACAAAGTAAAATTTGAGCGGTTTGACCGCGTTTCTTAGTAAATTTAAGGCTCGGATTCGGGCCTTAAATTTGTAAAATTTAACCTTTAAATTCGGCTTGTTTTAAAATCAACAAAAATAAAAAAACGGCGAGGGGCAGGACGATACGTTTGATCGATTTCATTGCGCGCCTCCTTCGGAAGCCGAAAGCTGTTTTATAGGCAGTACGTTTTGCAGCCTCCCGTCGATGAGCGTACTCTTCGTGTCGGAATTGAAAAGGGCGTCCATCGTTTCCAAATACATGCGCTCGCGGGTGACGCGCGGCGATCGACGGTATTCTCTGTACACGGAGTTGAATCGGGCGACGTCTCCTCTCGCGCGGTTTACGCGTTCCGCCGCATATCCCTGCGCAACCGAAATCTGTTTGTCGGCTTCACCCTGCGCTTTCGGAATTTCGGCGTTGTACGCTTCTTTTCCTTCGTTGATAAATCGGTTCATATCCTGTATCGCTTTGTTGACGTCTTCAAACGCATCCTGCACGCCTTCGGGCGGAACGATGTTTTGCAGTTTGACCGTCGTAACGTGTATGCCCAAACCGAGCTTTGCAAAATTGTCGTTCATCATATCGCGCGACTGCATTTCGATGTTCGTGCGTTCCGCGCTCATAATGTCGAGGATGGCGCGGTCGCCGACGAGCGTATTGATCACCGAGCGGGAGATGTCGCGGATCGTACGCGTGCGGTCTTCGACGTTGAACTGCCACGCTTTCGGATCGACGATGCGGTATTGAATGATCCATTCGACGTCGACGATATTCAAATCTCCCGTGAGCATCGTGGATTCGGCGACGATACCGTTTTGATAGCGGCTGTTCCGCTTCATTTCGATCGTTTGAAAACCGAACTGTTCCGTCTGAACGACTTGCACCGGAATATTGTAGTTTTTGTCGATGCCGAAGGGCAGCTTAAAATGCAAACCCGGTCCGACGGTTTCGACGTATTTGCCGAATCTCGTGACGACGGCCTGCTCAGTTTCATCGACGATGTAAAAATTGCTTTTTACCGCCGACGCTCCGATGAAGAGGACGAGCAGCAATGCATAGGACGACGGCTTTGAAAAAAAACGCCGTGCCGATTCTTTTGTTATTTTTCCCATAGTATTCCTCGTTTCAAATATAACATAAAACGCCGGCCGTATCATCAAGAGGAAAGGGGCGCCGCAATTTTTTAGCATATAAGGGGGAGCG